>JANODQ010000650.1:0-10689 GCA_031412775.1 Pirellulaceae bacterium
CGAATCACAATTGCCAAATCAGCAGGAATCGATATGGTAGATAGATGGTGTATCGCCTCCTCAGGCCAGTCCAAAAATTAAACCATTGCAAAACAGACTGTTCGCAAGATCTGTGCACGAACAATCACCTTCACTGTGAGAATGTAAAATGAAGTGCCAACACTGTGATAAACCTGCGACATTTCATATCACGGAGTTAATCGACCCTAGCGAGCCCGCAAGCGTTCATTTGTGCGAGGATCATGCAAGGGTTTACTTGGCTCAAGGCTCTACCGCCGGGCCCGTTTCGGCTCTCGCTGGCATGTTGGCAAAGCAACTCAAGATCGAACAAGCTGCACAAAAACTTTCCGAAGTGGATCAGAAAACTTGTCCGGCTTGCGGGATCACCTTTGCTGAATTCCGGCAAGGTGGACGGCTGGGCTGCGGCTACGATTATGTCCACTTCCAAGAGGACCTGGAGCCTCTGCTGATTAACATCCATGGTGCCACAGAACACATAGGCAAGCGCGCGTCGCAGGCGGAAGGAGCAGGCAATCGGCAGCACGAGGTTGTACAGCTTCGTAAGGAAATGAAGGCTGCGATCGAAAAGGAAGATTACGAGACCGCAGGCAAGCTTCGAGATCAAATTCGAGAAATCGAAGCAGAGTAGTCGCTACGAAACTCTTGTAAGCAAATCCATCTCAAATTCTTTTCGATGATGCCCTTCACCAAATGCTTCTTCGCCATGGCCGGGCAAAAACACAGAGAATTGCGATATCGTTCCAGATCGGTTCCTGGCTAAGCCCACGAAATCGGTGCTCGCGATCTTCCAATGCGAAAATGCTCTTGAGTGATGCGATGAATTCGGGGACCATTCATGACTGGCTTTCATTTCCACGACCGCCTTCCCTCAAAGTCGAACTCTCATGACCCACAATAGATTCCACTTGTTTCTCGTAACGGTGACTTCCATGGCCCTTGCATTTTCTTCGCACCGGTTGATTGCTGATGAAGGAATGTGGTTGTTCAATCAGTTGCCGAAAAGACAACTTCTCGAACAGCATGACTTTGTTGCAGATTCTCAATGGTCTGAACGATTGATGCTTTCTGCGGTGAGGTTTAATTCAGGCGGATCAGCTTCGTTTGTATCAGAAAATGGTTTGGTTCTTACCAACCATCACGTCGCAGCAGACACTCTGTACAAGCTCTCTACTGCAGAGAATAACTATCACGAAAATGGCTTCCTTGCAAATAATTACTTACAAGAGATTCCTGCACCTGACTTAGAGCTCAATCAGCTTGTCTCCATTCAAGATGTTACTGACAAGGTCAACGGAGCAATCACTACTGCGATGACTTCCAATGAAGCCGCTAAGGCACGACAATCAATAATGGCTAGCATTGAAAAAGACTCGCTTGATAAGTCTGGACTGCGGTCCGATGTTGTCACGCTTTTCGGTGGAGGTCGATATCACCTTTACCTTTATAAAAAATATACGGATGTCCGATTGGTATGGGCACCCGAATCGGGGGCTGCATTCTTCGGTGGTGATGCAGATAATTTTGAGTATCCAAGATATTGTTTGGATGTGACCCTTTTTCGTGTTTACGAAAATGGATCACCCGCTAAGATCTCAAACTATCTGAGGACGGAGCCGCAAGGCGCCACGGATGGCGATTTGATTTTTGTGGCAGGTAACCCCGGCAGAACTCGCAGAATCTACACGTCGGATGCGCTTGCCTATCAACGCGATATCGCAATGCCTCGGATGATGAATCTCCTTCGTCGTAAGGAAAACTTGCTTCAGCAGTATAGCCTCGCTGGCGTTGAAGAGGCTCGCCGCGCAAAAGATGATCTGTTTGGAATACAGAACTCTCGCAAAGCTTATGGAGGTATGCTTGCAGGGCTGCAAGACCCAAGCTTTGTGACAAGCAAACGCCAATCGGAAGCCGAGCTAACGAAAAAGCTTGCGAGCAATCCGAAACTTGAATCACTTGCTGACGCTTGGAAAAGCATCAAAGAAACTCAAGCACGCAAAGCAGCTATGGTTGGAAAATCTGGCATGCTCAAAAGCCGGCCTTATTCGATCGCCGAGACCATCGTGTTGATGGTTGCTGAGGATTCTAAACCAAGCGGCGAACGATTGCGTCAGTTCCGTGATAGCAATCGTGAATCGCTCGAACAAGAGCTTTACAGTCCCGCTCCGATGTATCCCGATCTAGAGCGAACATTGCTTGCTGACGAGCTTGCGAAACTAATGGAAGATCGCGGCGGAGACGACCCACTGGTTCTTACGATCTTGGATGGAAAAAGTCCCCGCATGCGAGCCGCTGAAGTCATCGCGGCGACCAAACTGTTCGATGTCGAATCGAGAAAAGCCCTTGTCGCGGGAGGCAGTGAAGCCATCGCCAAAAGTGATGACCCGCTGATTAAAATGGCGATCGCATTTGAAGCTGAATATCGTCGAATCGACGCAGAGATGGATGAGATCGAAGAAGTCGAACGTCAATCCTATTCAAAGATCAATCAAGCACAGTTTGCGATCTCCGGCGACACCGTCTATCCCGATGCGACGTTTACTTTGCGATTGGCATTCGGGAAGGTCAAAGGCTACGACGTCGATGGGACGCCGCTACCGCCTGCAACGACAATTGGAGGCGCTTTTGAACATGAGAGCCGCCATCAATCACAATCACCGTGGATACTACCCCGCAGTTGGCATGCAGCAAAGGAATCGATCGACCTTAAAACTCCACTTAACTTTGTTTCCACAGCGGACATCATCGGCGGCAACAGCGGTAGCCCTGTGGTCAACAAAGCAGGCAAGCTTGTGGGAGTGATCTTCGACGGAAACATCGATAGCCTTACCGCTGACTTCTACTACACCGATAAGACCGCCCGAGCCGTCTCGGTACACATCAGCGGGATGCTTGAACTACTCAGCAAAGTTTACAATGCAGAACATCTCGTAAAAGAAATGATTGCGAAGTAAGACGCTATTCGGCGAATGTCATGAAGTGTTGCCTTCAATCGTACTCGTACTCGTGCTCGGTGGAGTGATCCGAATCGAGTAGGAGTACGAGTACCGCCGATGGCTGAGTACGAGTACGGCAAGACAAAAATTGCGAATCAAAGACTTCAGTCAGATGATGCGATCGATCGACGATTAACCGATGATCAACGGTTGGTTACGGATTCATCTGAATGTCTTCAATTTGAGTGACACCGATGGGAACATGAATGCGTAGATGAATGATCTTCGCTGTTGCCTGGATGTTAACTTCATGAGTCTTCCAATCATCAGAGGCGTCCACAAAGAAAGTAGTCCGATTTTCGGGATCGAAGTCCTTCTCGCCTTCGACTCGCCAAGCGATCGAAGCCGGTCCTCCAACATTGTTCTTAATCTTTAACTTGATGTTCGCGGGCACTTTTAACGAAAGAGAACTTCGGGCGATGAATGGTGCTTTCCCTTTAACTGAACTGAGCACCATGATTCCATCTTTCGACACAAGCGTTCCGTTTCGCGCGAGCCAACCTGCTGTTTTTTCTGATGAATCAGTTTTTGTCGAGGTTTCGGGTTTGGGGACAGCGATAGTTTTCCCTTCCAAGTAATGATCAAAGTAGTCATTCCAAACCCGACTCATAGGCCCCAACGCCATGCCCGGCGGGTCGAGAGAATCCGCCCATGTCTTTAGCTTTGCACGCAAGCGTTTCGCAATTTCCGGGTGCCTTAACACAAGATTGCTTTTCTCTTCACGATCAACACTAAGATCAAAAAGATATTCACGCGCATCACCTCTTAGTAGCTTCCAATTGCTTTCGCGAATCGTGCTCTGGGCCATCCAGCGCCAGTAGAGAGAATCATGTGGAGGCGATTTGGTTTCACCTTTGAGATGTGGGAGAAGGTTCACCCCATCGAGATCGCCTTGCTTAACTGGGACGTTTGCAAGAGCAACTGCCGTCGCGCCAATATCTAACGAAGTGATTGGATGGTCGTAGGTTTGTCCGCCGGGAATAGTACCAGGCCATGCGACCACGAAAGGAGTCGACATACCACCCTCGGAAAGCATCCCCTTTTCTCCATTGAGAGGCGTATTGAGGCTTCCATCCCAGCCTCCGGCATCCCCTTGAAGTGGCGAATCTATTTTGTGAATCTTTAACGGAGCACCGTTATCACCGATAAAGAAAATCAGCGTTCGATCCGTGAGACGATGTTTTTTCAGGGTACTCGTGACAAGCCCAACACCGTCGTCCATGGCGGCAATCATCGCAAGAGCTTGTCGACGACGCTCTGGCATTTCACCAGGAAAGCGATCGGTGTATTTTTTCGGTGCATCCAGTGGAGTGTGGGGAGCTCGATAAGCAACATAAAGAAAAAAAGGTTGATCTCTGTATCGCTCGATCACAGCCGCCGCCGCTTGGCTGCAACCATCGATATGATAGGCCGTCGGTGGGCTTTCTCCCATCGGCTTATCGTTACCATCGAGAGTAATATTCGCAGAGAACGCACGCTGTGCATTTTGTGAGAATACGTGCTTGAATCCATGTCTCGAAATCTCTGTCGTTGGTCCTAGGTGCCACTTACCAAACTGAGCCGTGACATAGCCCGCTCCCTGGAGCCGCGCGGCAATCGTTGTCTCTTTATTGAAACCATCTAACGACGAGCCATTGTTGTCGAGATTGAATCGGCCTTGGAATTTTCCAACCATCAGACCACCGCGTGACGGTACGCATTGTGGTGCAGTGCTATACCCATTCGTTGCAAGCACGCCGCTACGCGCGAGAGCATCCAGATTCGGAGTGCGAATGTCCTTGACCGCCCCGTAGGCACCTAAGTCAGCGTGTCCATGATCATCGCTATAAAAAACAATGATATTCGGCGAGGCAACAATATTTTGCGAAGCGATAACAAGAGTCGCATCGCCACACAGCCATGCACAAGAGAGCAAGACAGCAATCCACTTCATAACAGTTTCACTTTAGGAGAGAGAAAGACTTACCGGTTGAATCGCGAAGGTCGAATTGTTCGCAATTGAATTCGCCAGGTGCGATCCCTGGGTCTAATCGAAGTGAGCTGAGATCGTTTGCGGGGACTTCGATCGTGTATTGGTGGAGCTTACCATCGTGAACTAATTGAAAATCGATACTGCGATCCTTCAGGAATTTTTTATCGTTCCTGCTCATAAAGAAAATAGCGCCTGCGCCCTTGCCTGTACTACTCAATCGAAGCGTTACCGTAAAAGGCCCGCTTGCTTCGGGAATTGCTCGAGTGCTGATCCAAGGATCGCCGCCAATCGATTGAAAGGTCAAGTGTTTGTTAGTCTTTTCAAACATGACATCCCTGCTGGATCGCCAGAGGGGAGGGGTATTGGATTCGCTTGCTTTGACTGAAGAAGCAGTAGATCCTTTTGACTTCTTGTTATCTTTTACTGTTGGCTTTCCTTCCAAGTCTGGTTTGTATCGCGATGGATTGAAGGCTGGGTTTGGAATCGGTACGACTGCATACGTTCGAACGAGGAACTGTTCAATAAGCTGATCAAGTTCTTTGACAAGCTCGGGTTCGCTTGCAGCCAGATTGTTTCGTTCACCAATGTCACCTAGTAAGTTGAACAGCATATATCGGTGTGCTCCGTGATCACCACCGTGAAAGATTCGAATAAGCTTCCATTCATCACGATGGACCGACACTGCCGGGGGCAGCCAGTCGGGAACCCCGGGTGAATGCGGGAAGTATTGAAATACGGGTCCACGTAGGAACGCTTGCCCCTTCAAAGCAGGAAGCACACTCAAGCCATCGAAAATCTGTTCAGGCAGATTCTGCATCGCGAGTCCATCAAGAAGGGTTGGATAAAAGTCTTCGCTTTGAATTGTGACATCGCTATAACTTCCGGCAGCAGTGATACCGGGCCATACGACAACGCATGGGACTCGTGTTCCCCCTTCAAACATACACGCCTTGCCACCTCGAAGCGGAAGATTGCTTGTTGGAGTCGTTTCGTCGATTTCGTTGTACATGTTGCCACCATTATCGGAAGTAAAAATGATGGTCGTTCGATCGGCAATCTTCAAACGGTCGAGCGTATCCAGTAGCGTACCGATCGCGTCGTCCATACTCTCGATCATCGCCGCATAAGTCGGGCTTCGTTGTGGATCGGCAGGATCTACACGAGCTCGATGCTTTTTGATCAACGACCGCTTGGCATCAAAAGGAGCATGCACGCTGAACATCCAGTAGTTTATAAAGAATGGCTCGTTTTGGTGTTTCTCAATGAACGCAGTTGCCTCTTTGGCCATTCGATCTTCAAGATGTTGATCCGGTATCAACGGGTCATGATCAAAGTCTTTGAACTTCCAAGGCGCAACGAAGCTTCCAGCAGGGCCAGGACCGCTATGGTGTGGAACATCGACATCGAAACCTTGTTGCAAAGGAGAATACGGATCTAATCCAAGATGCCATTTGCCGAAATGGCCGGTGGCGTATCCTTCGTCTTTGAACGACTCCGCAAGAGTTCGATACTCCGTCTTTAGTCGAGTCACCGTTTGCGGCTGAATCGACTTTTGATCCGGCGGTGCTGACTTGCCAACAGTCGATTGCAATACGACTTGCGGCAAATGACAATTAGGAGTCGTGATGCCCGTGCGGGCCGGACTTAACCCGGTAAGAATTGCTGAACGTGTTGGCGAACAAAGTGGACTAGCCGAATAGGCACGCGAGAAAGTCATCCCGCGCTTAGCTAGACGCTCGATGTTCGGCGTTTGATAAAATTTGGTGTTGCCGTAAAGAGTAGTGTCGCTCCAACCAAGGTCATCTGCCAAGATGACGATCACGTTTTGCTTTGGAGTCGCTTGGACAATCTGACCGCACCAAGCAAGGGCAAGCATGCTCGACAGGCTTAGGATAACATTCTTCATAATTGGCTTTGGGTTGCGAGGATTACTTCTGCAGCTTCAACATGCCAGGCGTTTGCGAAATAACTGCCTTGCAAAATAGCCAGACCTTTATTGTAAACTAACTATTGGTGAATTTTCTCACCGTTATCAGGAAGAACTGTGAAACGTGGCAGACGGGAACCTGGGCAAATGGACCAAACACAAATTTGCGTACAAACTGCGTGGCAATGGTAACTGAAGACACACGCAAACCCATCGCCGCAGAATTGCAACATTCAGATTTTGCCGTTATCCCTGCGACTTACCTTCGGTGCAAGTTAACTGAGACTTTATCCCTGCAAATTTACCTCTGGCGATCGAGCATCATCCGTGCATGTCAACCTTGGATATAAGATGGTTGAAAAGATGCCAGCTACAAGAAAAACTACACCGCGTCGGCTCGACGTAAGCCTATTTCAGGCATCACCTCGGTAGATGAGCTCCCTCGTCCGGCTCGCACTCGCAGCAATACAAGCAGATTGCGACGCAGAGTCCGAAAGGGCACGGCGAACGCGCGATGAACATTCAACCACCAAGGTAGCTTGCATTCGAGCGAACTCGATGAATTTTGACAATGGATACGGCGATGCTTGGCAACGTTAAAGAGATCTAAGTCCCTGAGCGTGCTCATCAACAGCCTTCCCAAAATTCCGCGAGAACACTGGATGCTTACTTGAAAATCAATCAGATAAGGTAAGCCGTCATCGCCGACTAGCACATTCTCTTGTTTGTGCAAATCGACATACGCGATGCGTCTGCCGTGCAGTTCGGCCAAAAGTGTTTCAACTCGGTCAAAGAAACCCAACGGCACGTTATCACATAGAGATAATGGATTTCCCACTACAAAGTCATGGGCAACGGCATGAGACTCAATCTTGCCCGACGCGATCACATTCCGGTAAACCTTCGGAATTCCCTCCACGTCACGTAATTGGTGCAAGAAGTCGTGCTCGCGATGGGCGAGAAATCTACCAAGCCAACGCATCGGTACCGGGCCAATCGACTCCGTCCGGTTGAACTTGCAGACCAGTTGCCGTCCTGTTTTGGACGCATAATGCGCAGTCGCCGCCCAGGAATCGTGCTTGAAGACACAAACTCGCTTAAACATGCAGTCGTCGACTGTCACGACCAACGGAGGTTCACTTATACCCAAAGCTCGCAAAGTCTTGGGACGAGGACGAACTTGTGATTCGTTCTTATCTAGCATTACGGCCTCCATGCCGGATACTTAAACTATAAATGAATCGTGAGCCAGGGTTCTGGAAAGGCAAAACCAACCCTACTATCGTCATATCTTTCCATTTTCTCCAAAGATAATCTCATTTCTATGAATTTCGAGTGCAGAAATGCGAGCGGCATGTTCCTGACAGGCAATGCGGCACGCAAAGCTCTCATTTGGCGATGCACCAAGCATGAGAACAAAGTTCACAATGGATCTTGATACCACGCTGCATGATCGGTGGACAACCAATAGAATGATGGGGCCATGAAGTACGCGATTCGACTGTCAACAATCCTTATGTTTCTTGCCGGATTCAGCGGTCTCGTTTACTTTTCGACTGAGAATAATCGACTTGCTGCTGAGGTGGATCGATTGGAAGCCGAACTGGGCAAAATGGTGATTAAGGATATCAACCTAGTCCATATTGTGGAAATTGCGGCCCCCGAAGTTCCGCCCGAAGTAGCATCCCAGATCGAGGGTGTTTGGCAATTTCGATGCTACCTACCACCACGATACGATTTCATGAAGATGAGTGGAGGCGGGCAAATTACATCTGAAGGCCTCTATCAAAGTGGAGGTTTTAGTTCCAGTTGGGGTAGCCCCGCTTCGACTTCAGTTCAAAGCCTGCTGACCGTAAGCTTTCAAAAGAAAGGCAATCGTCTAAATGCCTTTTACTCGTTTAGCGGTTCGCATGGCAC
The DNA here is from genome assembly GCA_031412775.1 of Pirellulaceae bacterium. Classification (GTDB taxonomy): domain Bacteria; phylum Planctomycetota; class Planctomycetia; order Pirellulales; family Pirellulaceae; genus JAIYDQ01. Next base: position 8,831 of record JANODQ010000650.1, read on the forward strand.
AACCTCGTGGAATAATTTTAATCCAGATCGCTTGGCAACAATGGTTGTTCAAAAGTTGGTGAACAGCAAGAAAGGGCCTCGCTCATTCGACCAAGACACGATTCTTCCATTGTTGAAGATCTACGATCCAACTACTGCTAAGAATATAGAAATCGCAGGCAAGTCAATGATCACCTACGAAGGTGGACAGTTCGTGCTGTGTCCGAAATCGCTTGACACTTGCTTACAGCAACTTCGAGAAGGAAAAACGCCACAAAATTTCAATCCAAACTGGGTAGCAACGGCGGTGATCGATGAGTGAAACCTCTGTTCATCGTTCCCAAGGTGAGCATCAGGGTCGTCATCAACGGCGATCCCAAGGGGCAAGGTTTTCGGTGCTTAATCTTCTTGTATTTACTGCTTTGATCGCGGTTGGTTTGGCGATTGGATTGGCATACCGATTGAACCGTTCCTTGAACGAGCAACTCGCTCAGCTTGTCGCTCTTTCAGGCCGCTTGCCAATTAACAGAGAAGATGAATTGGGCTCGGCCACAATGCCTGCTGTTGCAGACAATTTTTATTCTTGGCACGTAAATGTCCCCGATGGCCAAGACTATGATCTGCGACTTGGGATGGGTGATATCTCCGATCAAGGCGTTCCGCCCATCGTTGGAAGCGTCCGAATCCCGAGTGGACAACATCGAGTAACACTCTACACCGGGGATTCAGCCAAGGAGGAATTTCGGTATGCGGTTTATCTTGATGGTACGCTAGTCATGGAAAAAACGATGGGCAGCAAATGTATGCCCAACGGCTGGTCGTCGTCTCACAGTATCGATTGGCCGCGTTCATTAAAGTCTTCATCGCGTCCGCTGCAACTTTCTGCGCAAAGCTACGCCCCTAATCCAAACCTCGAGCGTCAGAATTATTTCAACGGACAAAGCGACGAATACGTGACTAGGCCAGGCTATCGGCTTTGGATTGACAAACCAGATCGCACGTACGAGGCGGCATCGCTTTTTATAGGTTTTCCAGACGAGCCTAGGCACACGGGAATTGGCTTGCGTGATGGGCTAAGGTACAGACCCGCTTCTTTTATACTTGATCCATGGAATGGATTGTTATTCACGCGGCCAAGGTTAGAAACAAGGGAAGAATTCCTTCGCGTTGAAGCTGAATTCATTACGAGCGACGGCAAGGTTCTTTCAGGCCAAAGCCCATCATTTGAGTCTTGGGATATTAGTAATTCGCCGACTGGCAACGGATTCCTGCGTTGGCAAGAAGAACCTTCGCTGACAACACAAACAGCTTTTCTTCACGCAGTTATAAAATCCGCTGACGGCCTCCAACCGGTCGTTGAATTGAAGTGGGACGTTAACCAACCGGATGCGGTGGGAATACGCTTGGCGGACACGCCCGCCAATGACCAGATCGTCCGCTGGCGGCTTCGCATCATCGACGGCAGTTACCATCTATGGCGGGAGCTTCAAATAGGTGACCGTCCTTGGATCACTCCTACCGATGCAGTCAACGCAGATCATGCTCGCGATGAAAATTCCACAAATACGCCGGCTAGAACAGTTGATCTGGAGCTAGGCGAAGTTGCGGCAAAGGATGTACAGTTTCGTTGGCGTACGAATGAGAAGTTGCCCTTACAGATCGTTGCGCGAAAAGATAATCGCTACGCTGGTCTAAGGCTTTACCAGGGTCTTCCAACAAGTCTTGGAATCCAAGTTCCAGTAGCCTTGAAACCCAAGCTTTCGGTTGACGTTACCGATAAACATCCGACTATTGCTGAAACTGCGTTTCCTGGTGGCCCCGTTTTCGATGCGATCCAGATTGAGTTCGTAGCCGTGGAACGCGACTGGATCTGGCTAAGT
>JANODQ010000651.1:0-6197 GCA_031412775.1 Pirellulaceae bacterium
TGGCGACCGCCCCAATCGAATTGAACCTCGCAAAATCAAACGGCCGCCGAAACAATACAAACGCCTTCGGGAGCCTCGGGCAGATGCCAGAAAGCGAATGACAGGTTAAACTTACAACTTAATCAAGTGCCATTCGTGACTCGTCATAGCTTTGGGGCTAGCGATGTAACGTGAGAATAAGAGCCTCGCGTGACAACTGAATCGTTTGTTTCGCAAAGACTTTTTAGATAGATTCTTGAGAAAGTTGTTTTAAAGCTCTCCTATTTCGGAACATGCTAGTTTTGCGCTGTAAAGAGACATCTCTGCAGACATTTCTTTTGTCACTAATGCCGAACGATGGCTTTCAGTTCATTGAAGTGATCTGGCTATATACACAAAAAGCATACAAAAAAACGTCCTGCACGAATGCAGGACGTCTTAATAATTTTTTGCGATAAAAGCGTATTAAACGTAGATCTCAAGCTTAGAAGCTTAGCTGTACTTTAGTACCGATAGTGATCTGGCTTGTAAGGGCCAGCTTGATCCACTGCGAGATATTCTGCTTGTGATGGAGTCAGCTTGGTGAGTTTCACTCCGAGCTTATCCAAGTGCAAACGAGCTACTTCTTCGTCGAGGTGCTTTGGCAAAACATAAACTTCGTTCTTGTACTTGTCTGTGCTTCGCTCGGCCCATAGTTCCAGTTGTGCAAGAACTTGGTTCGTGAACGAGGTGCTCATCACGAACGATGGGTGACCGGTCGCACAACCGAGATTCATCAATCGGCCTTCTGCCAAGATGAGAACACTCTTCTTGGAATCTGCAAACGTCCATTGGTCAAACTGTGGCTTGACATTTAGCCGTTCTACAGTGCCAGCCTTCTGAAGCTTCTCAAGACTTGCCATGTCGATCTCGTTGTCGAAGTGTCCGATGTTACAGACAATGGCTTTGTCCTTCATCATCTTCATGTGTTCAACGGTTAGAACGTCTTTATTACCGGTTGCGGTAACGAAGATGTCAACTTCGCCAATAACGTCTTCGATTGGCTTGACTTCATAGCCTTCCATCGCTGCTTGCAAAGCACAGATCGGATCGATTTCAGTGACGATCACGCGAGCGCCTTGTCCACGGAGCGACTGACACGAACCCTTACCGACTTCACCGAAACCGCAAACCAAGGCTACTTTGCCACCGATCATGACGTCGGTCGCTCGGTTGAGCCCGTCGACGAGCGAGTGACGGCAACCGTAAACGTTATCGAACTTGGTCTTGGTAACACTGTCGTTTACGTTGATCGCTGGGAAGAGTAGTTGACCCTTCTTTTGCATTTCGTACAGACGGTGCACGCCGGTGGTGGTTTCTTCCGAAACACCTTGTAGCTTAGCAGCCATCTTGGTGTACTTGCCAGGAGCTTTTGCGAGTTCGCTCTTGAGCAAATTCAAGATCACACCCCACTCTTCTGGGTCGGCTTCTGGATTGAAAGCTGGAACTTTACCGGCCTTTTCGTATTCGAAACCTTTGTGAACGAGCAAGGTAGCATCGCCACCGTCGTCAACGATCAAATCAGCGCCTTCGCCATCTGGCCAAGTCATCGCTTGCTCTGTGCACCACCAATACTCTTCGAGTGTTTCGCCCTTCCAAGCGAATACTGGAACGCCCTTTGGCGAATCCATGGTGCCGCCACGACCGACAACCACTGCTGCTGCAGCACTGTCTTGAGTCGAGAAAATATTGCAGCTTACCCAACGCACGTCAGCACCCAGATCGACTAGAGTTTCGATCAACACGGCAGTTTGAACTGTCATGTGTAGCGAACCCATAATACGGGCGCCAGTCAAAGGCTTGGACTTACCAAGTCGTTGACGAAGAATCATCAAACCAGGCATCTCGTCTTCAGCGAGATTGATTTCTTTTCGGCCAAGGGCAGCGATCTCGTACGCATCCGATGCTCGACCTTCAGCTAGTAGGTCAAACGCCTTGACCTTGAAGGGTAAACGGTCCGAATCAACCTTGGTTGGCTTCGCAGCCGGTGCTTGCGGGGCAACAGTACTCATAACAATCAAACTCCGTAACAGGAAAGGGTAGTAGCTGTCGTCACCAAAAATTAGAATCGGATGCTACTTAAAACAATTAACAACCTACGTTTTTCATCTCTAACAGCCTGTTTCGAATCGTGAATCTCATTCGCGGTTCGTTGCAAGACTTTTCATTTATCTCACTGCATTCAGTGCGAATAATCCTGGCCCTTTAGCTTCCGGATCGGGTGGCAAGTCAACATATTTGTCAACTTTCCAACCGGCTTCGACTAACCAACCAGTCATCTGAATTCGGTCGAACCCTAACCACGTGTGGCCAAGATCCTCGCGATATTCTTGCCGATCATGAGATCGGACATCTACAACTATCAATCTGCCACCTTGTCGAGTTGCTCGAGCTGCCTCTGTGAAGACAGCAAGCGGCGACTCGGTGTAAGGGAGCACCAAAACCATGAGAGCAGTTGTCAGCTCGCCATCACCTATTGGCATGGCAGTCAGCTCACCCCGTCTCAAATCCACATTGTCTCGTTCTTTTAATCGACGTTTCGCCGCTTGTAACATGGCCGCCGATGAGTCAACTCCGATGACGCGATCAACCCAGGGGGCCATCAACTGTGAGATCGCTCCAGTCCCGCAACCCAAATCGCCAACCGTTTGATTCGGCGGCAACATGGCTGCCATTGTCGATGCATCCACGCGTCTTCCAAAGAGCTCGACCTTCATTCGATCCCACTGACCAGCAGCACCCGAAAAAAATGCTTGACTCTTCGAGCGACGGTCTGCGATGACTTGTTCCAATCGCGAATCATCTTCGGCGATCATTGACTCGCTAATTGCTTGGTCGCGAACGAGATTCCACAGTCGGCGGCGACCTGCTTCCAGCTTGTCACCAGCCATCTTGTAGAGATTGCTGGTCCCGTCTTTTCGCGATACCAGCCAGCCGTCGTCGACAAGCACTTTTAAATGCCGGCTCACGGTGCTTTGAGGGAGCTGAAGTACCGAACATAGCTCGAATACCGTCAACTCGGATCGCTCCACCAAACGCAAAAGCCGACCTCGGGTTTGATCCGAGAGGCTCTGCATCCAGAGAACAATAGGTGGTGGGCTTGTCATGTTTATTGCGATGGGGTTATCAAAATTTGTCTCAGATCCATCCGTTCATCCGGATGAATGTTAACAGGTCTGGGGGCGAAAGTCAATGAAAAGTCGAAATTCGCAGCTTTTTCAAGAATATCAACGCATAATTTGCTTCTTCCCCCTTTTGGAGTGCTGCAACTTGTCGCAGCTTTTGGGTGATCGGTGTAACGCAATAGTAAAGCCCGAGCGACATATGATTTTTCCCACTCGGCAAATTTGCTCCGCTCGAACCACGTCTAAGTCGATCAAACAAATGGGACACGGAATTCACGGCCGACACGAAGGTCTCGGGGAAAACATAGCCAAACCTAAACCCAGCAAACCTAAGCCAGCAAAGTTGTCGCCGACTGTCTGCCCGCGAATTACGCTAATGAGCGAGTATGAATGCGGGCAATAAGCTGTTGTGGACTTGTCCTATCGCCCAATTAATTCGCGTAGATCCGCGTGATTCGCGGGTGTCCCCACGACTTCAACTCGTTTGAGCGAATGGGACACGGATTTCACGGACGACATGTAGGTCTTACGTGCAGTTCTTCGCTCCGTGTTGTCCGCGACTTCCGTGTCCCCCTTGTCTCACCAGATCCAAAGAATTCAGCAGCGCTCTTAGGTTGATAATTACCAATAACTGCGAATCATTGGACTTGAAATGAACACGACAATCATGCGATATCTTCGCAATGGCTGGAGCACTCGCAATCGAACGACCCACGCGTTGGGATCATCCGCTAGATCCTTCGATGCTCCTCCGTGATTTAGACTGGTTGATTGCTAGCGAACCCTTCGCGTCGATGAACCCCAATTGCTTTCCCAAGGCTACGCCCTTGGTTGACATTCTCAAAAACGACGCTCGCATCAGTCGCTATGAACACGGCGATGTGATTATCCGTGAGGGCGAATATGGAGGCAGCGCGTTTATCGTAGTTCGTGGTTGCGTAAGGACATTGATTACTCGTCTCGAATCATCGTCCCTTGAAGTCGCACAGCGCGAGCGGCCTTCATGGTTGAAGCTGCTGCGAGATTCGTTAAGGCGGTTTCCGGTTCCAGAGGTCCGGCATGTCGCAACGACGCGGTCTCACAAGGATGGCCCGCCGGGATTGGTCACTCGCGTCCGATCGGTCGATGACAAGCCTCGCGTGTTCTTGCAAGATGCGTCCGCTATCCTTGCCGGAAGTACTTCGGAGCCACTCGGCGAAGGCGAGCTGTTTGGTGAGATGGCTGCCATCACTCGATCACCGAGCCACTACACGGTTGTTGCCGAGGGTCCGGTTGTGTTGCTGGAGATTCGCTGGCAGGGGCTTCGTTTGCTTCGTCGCGATCCTGAGTTTCAGAAGCAACTCGATCACCGTTATCGAGGAGCGGGCCTCAAAGCGCACTTGCGCGAGACTCTCTTGTTCCGATTTCTTCCAGCAGAACACCTTGAGAGAATTGCCGAGGCAACGCAACTTGTTAGCTATGGTGATCGCGAATGGTTCTCTGAATATAAGTCAACTCGTAAGCTCAACATCCAAGAGCAACTACGTCAGGAACCAATCATTGTTGAAGAGGGTTCGCCTGTAAACAATCTGGTGCTCATTCGATCGGGCTTTGCAAGGCGATCATACCGACTAGGTGCCGGTCATCATACGATCGCTTATCTCGGACGTGGTGAGGCATTCGGGCTTTCAGAGTTGATTCACAACACGCATAACGGAGTTCATGATGCAACGATTCTTCCCTATCAGGAATCCTTGCGAGCGATCGGGTTTGTGGATGTGCTGAAGATATCGCGGAGAGCGTTTGTGGAGCATGCGATACCTTTCATTCGTGGCTCTGAACTTCCCAAGCAAATCGTGACGGCTCGCTATGATTCCCAAGGTCCAGTGCTAAGCGAAGCACCTCCATTGGGATCTCAGCACGACAAAGTCGATCCAGCATTCCTCGAATTTCTGGTTGACGAACGATTGATCAACGGTCGTCAAGTCATGATGATCGATACGGAACGTTGTACGCGATGCGACGACTGCGTTCGCGCGTGTGCTCGCGTTCACGAAGGGAATCCAAGGTTCACTCGCAATGGCCCTCAATTCGGCCCATTTCAATTTGCACATGCCTGCATGCACTGTGCCGATCCTGTATGCATGATTGGCTGTCCGACGGGTGCCATCGCGCGTGATTCAGACACTGGAATCATTTCGATCAATCCCGAGACATGTATCGGATGCAGTGTCTGCTCCGAAAGCTGTCCCTACGAAAACATTGTGATGGTTCAAATCCATGATCAACGAGGCCGTGCGCTCGTCGATAAGCAATCGAAACTTCCAATCTTACAGGCGACCAAGTGCGATTTATGTCAGTCGTTGCCATCAGGGCCCGCTTGCCAAGCAGCATGTCCTCATCAAGCCCTGGTTCGGATCGATGCGAGTAACCTCAAGGCACTTCAGGATTGGATGGACCGCTCATGATTGCATCTCGTTTAAAAACAGCACAAGCCGTGGTCGTCACATGCGCTGCAGTCGCGATCATGTTGATCAGCTACCAGTGGATTGATAATCAACTTGGAAGGACCGATTACTATACCGGCTTCACGTTACTGACTGCTTCAATCGGGTTGATGACTCTTTCCATGCGAAAGAAGTTGATCGTCTTGCCGCTGGGCTCTGTTGCCGTGTGGCAGCAAGTGCATCAATACCTGGGGTTGTTCGCTGTGGCAACGTTTATGATGCACGCGGGATTTCCCGTCCACGGAATTTTAGAGATAGCACTCTCAGTGATCTTTGTATTGATTTCGCTAAGCGGAATCGTTGGTTGGTACATCAACAAAACGACACCTAAAAAACTGCTCGCCGCAGGACAATCGGTTCTCAGAGAAGACATTGCTACCATGCGAAGATCGATTGCTCAGCAAGCCTATCACATTGCACTCACTGCAGCGGGCAAGATTGAAAGCGCTACCCTCGCAGACCACTACACGCAACGACTGAGCGACTTTTTTTCAAGACGAAGGTCGATCGCTTATTGCCTTGTTCCGACAGGAAAATCGCGACGCGAGTTGTTGCATGGCTTGGAAAA
>JANODQ010000652.1:0-15438 GCA_031412775.1 Pirellulaceae bacterium
CCTGAAACCTTCGTTTTCGATCAACCAAATCGAACAAACATTTAATTCTTAGTGCACCGGGTCATACTTGGGCGAATCCAGCTTTAAGCCATTACGCTCGCGAATGCGAATCAACTCCTCTTCATCGAATCGAGCAGGACCTTCTGCCGAGTCTCGCAAAGCAAACTCTCTCGCGTTGTATGTTCCGCCCGCCTTGATCATTTCTTGCAAATCAACAATCGCTTTAATCAACTGCTCGGGTCGTGGCGGACAGCCGGGTATGTAAATATCAACAGGCATGAAGCGATCAATTCCTTGGACGACCGCGTAGGTATCAAAGACCCCGCCTGAGCAAGCACATGCTCCCATCGAAATGCACCACTTTGGTTCGGGCATTTGAAGCCAAATTCGCTGCAAAACGGGTAGCATTTTCATAGCCACTCGTCCTGCCACGATCATCAAGTCACACTGCCGAGGCGAAAATCGCATGACCTCACTCCCGAAGCGCGAGAGATCGTGCCGAGATGCTGCGGTCGACATGAGCTCGATCCCGCAACATGCAGTAGCAAATGGCATAGGCCACAAACTATTCGACCGGGCCCATGATGCTGCTGCATCAAGCGTGGTGAGGAAAATGTTGTCACCGAGTTGTTTTTTTACTTCCGACGCCATTCGAATATTCCTTTTTTGACTGCTACTATGTAAGCCAAACCGAGAGTTGCTAGAAGGACTAACAACACCCAAAGCACAGGAATGCGATATTCAGCAGGAATACCCTCCGGGTTGTTCAAAGCTACAGCCCAAGGATATAGGAAAAGAAGCTCGATATCGAAGACTAAGAAAAGGATCGCAATCAAGTAGAACTTAACGTCCAGTGGCTTTCGCGTGTCACCAACGGGGTCCATACCCGATTCATAAGGCATCCCTTTGATCGTTGTTGGCTTCCGTGGAGCCACCAAGTGGGGAAGTATTAAAGATACTGCCGCAAAACCAATTACGGCAATCAGATAGAGCAGAATCGGTAGGTAACTCATCGCTTGCAAACCATGCATGGGGGGGGCTGTTTATCACCCTAAAAAACGATTGTGAACATCCTATTCACACCGCTACGTTCGATGAACATTGTAGGAAAGAACAATGGTTTGTCATCCACCCTTAGCACTAATTATGAAAGCTTTATGTTCAAGTCGAAACGAAGGGGACGAGTGCGATGTTAACGTGTCACCAAAGGCTTGTAGCATCCCATAAAGGAAACATCGAAGCGAGATCGTTCGGGAAATTTGATTTCTCCGAGTTCAATCCGAAAGCAGAATCAAATAAACTCAAAGAATTACTAGTCAAAAATCATCAAGAGGCGATCATTCGAAGTGGGCGTTCGGGAAAAGCCGCTGCGATTGTTCCCTTGAGAGAACGCCCGCGTACTCGCTGATTTCAAACGCTTCAACATGGACTGGCTTGGCTCCCCAAGCAGAATTCCAAAAAGCGTTTGGACGATAACCATTGAATTGTAAAAACCATTCCTTGAGCCACGCCAATCGGTCGGCACGAACCATCGAGCTAGGCGGAGCGGCTCGATCAATCCATGGCATCCAATCGTAAAACTGCGACTGGTGACAATCCATCATGTCTAGCATCTTGTCAAATTCGTTGGTGCCGTCGATTACGTAATCCGCGCGAAATGGACATGGGCGAGTAAACCGATCGTTCATGGCAGCCACGATAGGCTCGCGCTCCACTGGTGGAACGTCCGGAACGACCTTGGGAACGCGAACCATGTAAGACGCATCTTGAACAGCTTGAGCAACCGCGCGATGGTCCGGGTGATAATCGATAGTCCGGTGAGTCAAAACCAGTTCAGGCTGGAAAGTTCTGAGTTCGCGAATGATTGCCCATCGGACTTCCAACGACGGGGTCAACGATCCATCTGGAAAATCCCATGTCACATACTCGGACTGGATTACCGCCCCGGCCGCTGCGGCCTCCTTGCGGCGAATCCCCACAAGTTCTAGTGATGGAATTGATTGATGACCGCTGCGTCCGTCAGTCACACTAATGATCCTGATGGTCGCTCCTAGGCTTGCATGCCGGGCAAGAAACGCACCAGCATGAAACTCGGCATCATCGGGATGCGCACCAAGTACCAAAATTCGAACGCTTGAATCGATTGACAATGAACTCACTCTTTCTTCTCTACAAATCCAAAAATGCTTGATCGAGCAAATCACGGGCTTCAAGCTTGTGTGCATTGCCTGAACCGGTAGATGGACTAGCCGATTCGGGGCGACTGATCAGCCGCATCTTGAATCGCTTCTCGATCGCTTCACCCAAACGCATCTTCATGTACGTCCATGCACCCATGTTGGTTGGTTCGTCTTGGAACCAAACTAGATCGGTGCCATCGGGATAGACGCTTAAAACATCCATCAACAGCTTCGAATTCATTGGGTAGAACTGCTCGATTCGCACCAACGCGACCGAATCGTTCTGAAGACGATTTCGCTCTTCGAGTAGATCGTAATAAGCTTTTCCAGTCGACATGATCACGCGCTTGGTTGGAGTTCCTTCTGGTCGATCGTCGGGGAGAACCTTTTGGAAGTTGCCGTGAGTAAACTCCACAAGTGAAGAAACGCAATGTGGGTTTCTTAAAAGACTTTTGGGTGTCAGGACAATTAGCGGCTTGCTCCAGCGTGATTTGACTTGTCGACGCAGAAGATGGAAGTACTGAGCCGGAGTGGATGGTTGAGCGACTTGGACGTTGTCTTCTGCTGTTAGCAAAAGAAACCTTTCAAGTCGCGCACTGCAATGCTCTGGGCCTTGTCCTTCGAAACCATGAGGCAGCAACATTACCAGTCGCGAAAACCGACGCCATTTATCTTCAGCGCTGGTAATAAATTGATCGACGATTACCTGCGCTGCATTCCAGAAGTCACCGAACTGAGCTTCCCAAGCAACCAAGCCCTCTGGGCAATCAAGGCTGTATCCATAGTCAAAGCCCAAGACACCCGCTTCTGAGAGGGGGCTGTTTATGATCTCAACACGTGCTTGAGTCGGAGACAGGTTCGCCAATGGCATAAACTTCGCATTGTTCTGCGTATCGTGTACCACTGCATGACGCTGCGTAAAAGTACCTCGTTCGCAGTCTTGCCCTGAAAGTCGAATAGGATGACCTTCAACGGAAGAAGAAGCAAATGCAAGAAGTTCGGCTGAGGCCCAGTCGAGCGACTTGACTCCTTGAGCCATCTCTGCACGAAACTCAAACATCCTTTGAAGCTTCTTGTTTAGATTAAACCCAGAAGGGAACTGACAAAGCCTGCCGAGCAAGTCTTTCGCAACGGCTGTTGATAGGGCTGTGGGCGTTGCATCATTGTCGGCTGGCTCTGGACCACCGATGTAGCCCACCCAGTGCCCGCCGAGCGATTGCTGGTCGGATACGAATTCTTCTTTCTTGGCCGCTTCGAATTCGTTGGAAAGCTTATTCGTTCGAATCTCTGCAATCGTCTCAGCTTCTTGCCTTGATATGTCACCAATCTCAAGTAATCGTTCGAGGTAACCTTCGCGAACGTTCTTTCTTTTATCGATGGCATCGTAAACCAAAGGTTGGGTGTATCGAGGTTCATCTCCTTCGTTATGTCCCAAGCGTCGATAGGCATACATATCGATGATGACATCGCGGCGAAACTCACGGCGGAAATCCATTGCAACCGCGACGACTTGTGCGACAGCTTCCGGGTCTTCACCGTTGACGTGAAAAATTGGAGCTTGCAACATCTTGAAGACGTCAGTGCAGTAGGTGCTGCTGCGAGCCTCGTGAGGTTCGGTAGTAAAGCCGATTTGGTTATTCAAAATAATGTGGAGCGAACCACCTGTTTCGTAACCTTTTAGTTGGCTTAGATTGAGTGTTTCTTGAACGACTCCTTCGCCTGCGAAAGCCGCATCGCCGTGGATCTGGATCGACATATGCTCATTACGATTTCGATCACCGTTACGATCCTGCTTGGCGCGGCATCTTCCTAGTACAACCGGATTTACGTACTCAAGGTGGCTCGGGTTGAAGCAAAGCGAGATATGTATTTTTTGGTTTGCAGCAGTTGACCAGTCACTGCTGTATCCCATGTGATACTTAACGTCACCGCCGCCACGATAAAGCTCCGGACGCGGGTCATCAAAGGCCCAAAAAATACTTTTGGCTCGCTTGTTCATGATGTTTGCGAGAACATTTAATCGCCCACGGTGAGCCATCGCAACGACAACGCTTTTGATGCCATGCTCACCAGCCTTTTCGAGTGCTCTATCCAGTAGCGGAATCAGGCTTTCTGAGCCTTCCAGCGAGAAAGTCTTGGCTCCTACAAATTTCTTTCGCACAAACTCTTCGAAGATTGTTGCGTCGGCTAGCTTTTGATAGATACGGACCTGAACATCACGCGAAAGCTGCAACCGATTCTCAGTGCTTTCCATGCGACGCTGCAACCAGTCGCGAATCCTCGCATCGTCGATGTGCGTAAACTGAGCACCAATGCTTCTGCAGTAAGTGTTGCGAAGCTTTTGAAGAATGTCGCCTATGGTTTTGCCACCGCTGTACTTGTCCGTTGGAGCGGTGAAAGGGCGTTGAAGGTCTTCTTCGCTTAAGCCATGAGAAACTGGATCGAGTTCAGGAGCACCACTACGACGAAGTCCGAGTGGATCTAGCTGCGCCATCAAGTGCCCGCGCACTCGATACTCTCGCACCAATCGATCGACACGTTCTTGCATCCGCGCAAGCCAAAGATTGTCCGGCAAAGATACTGCCTCAGTCGCTACCGCAGCACCTCCAGAGCCGTTTCCAAAGCTACCCTCGGACATCGAATTTGATGCGACGTAGCCTTGTGACCTCTCTTGTTGTGACGCAAGCGAAAACTCCTCGAAATACTTCCGCCATTGCGAGGATACCGAATTGGGGTCTTGAATGTACTGTACATACAAGTCGTCGATGTAATCGAGACTGTAAGTGTTCATGCTTATGTTTACTTCGCACCGCGGGCCGCTAGCTTACGGTGTCCGTTTATTGGATAGGGATTACTGATACGCAGCGAGAGGATAAAGACTTTCGAGCCGACTCGTCTATAGCGATTAATCACTCTCTATACTTTATCGAAATCCATCATCGTAGAAAGACGTCTCTTACGAAGTGAAAATCCGCTCACTGGCTTACATTCGTCACTAGTATGCAAAACAGAACACTTTTAGCGGGCACGTAAACGCCGCTCAAAGCCTGCCTAGGAATTATAACTTACGTAGATCCTTTGGCCATGCCTGCACAAGCTGATTTTGGTCAAGCGGTTTTCTGGGCGGAGAAAATTCTGATGGTTTTATAGCTTTTTCACTCTTAGCCAGTCTGCAAATTTGAGTCATGCAACTGCAATATGGTGATTAGCTGTCCAAAATTTCAAGGACCCGGTTTGGACTGCGATTTACCAATGCGTGAGGTGGGCTCTCGTCGGGCGTCGACTCCAAGACGGCGGGAGTTAATCCCTATCGTCAACTGGAAAATTGATCAATAGCCGCATGGCGTTAAATCGCTCATGGCCAAGAAACAACCGCCGCCTGACGACAAGCGGTTCATCAATAATCTGAAGCACTAATCTAAGTCAGGCTCGGTCAAAGACAGTGGTTCCATGATCTTTGTGTTGCGTTCCACGGCGATCACAATTGTTTGTTCATCTAGGCCATCACGACTCTTCGATGTCGCCGCCATGACTTGACGATTATTTGGAAGGGGAACACGAGCCGAATAGGTTCCATCGCTGCGAATCTTGATGGGTTCGCCGTTCAGGGTGACGTACGCGTTAGCGGGCGTTGCTCCAAAGACAACCATCTCTGCATCCAAGGTGAAGTGGAAGTTCTTTGAACGCTTCAGTGACCCTTCGGCACCGCTTCCAAACTGGGACATGGCCGGCGTACCAACCGGTCGTTTTAGCTTCTCCTGCATCATTTGCTGAAGTTCAACATGGGTAGACTCTTCATCGTATCCGCCACTGAGTGCGTAAACTCGCTCGGCATCGGTTGCTATATCGGCCCAATGATCGTCCGTCGCATCGGCACTTCCTGGGACTGGTGTCGTAACGGGATTGCTTCTAGCCAGTTCGTGAAATCGACCATTTGCAAACATGTAACCGAGCAAGATTCGAAAGGTTGTTTGTGAATCCTCGACATCGATATACCAATTCCGCACTCCGCCGTGGATCGGAATGTCACGGTAGACCGACTCGGAGTTACTCGTAGTAGAATTGTCTTCGGTTCGCAGCAATCGAAGAATCGGCTTTGCCGCGTGCCAATGTCCTGCAAGTGAAGATTTGGCTCGCTCGACACTCTTTCGAGTAATATCCCAGCATGCGTGCAACCAAAAAGGATCTCTTACCATCAAGATCAAGCGGTCTTTAGCTGGATCCTTAGCTTGGTCAAACAGTTTACTGCTATGTATTAGTACAGGTTTTGCGGTCGCGGGCTGTGCAAAATCTTTTCGCTTCTCTTGATCGGATTGCAAGCTACGAATTTTTGCTAGAATTTTGGGGTCTGTTGGTGGACCGTTGTTGATTACCGGCAAAATTTCCTTTTCATTGTCATTAGCGCCTGCCGCGGCATTCGCTTTGGAGCCCGCGGTCAACATCCCCATTTTTTTCGCAATTGTTTTTTTTGCCTGGATCGCTGCCGGAACCGGAGCCTTTCCCTTACCAACGGGCGTCATTTTTGTCGCGTTTGGATTCATGGCCTTCGACTTAGACGCCTTCGCAACTACCGCGCTCGCGGTTGAACCTGCCGACATTGTGGAAGTTAGTTTTACAGCGACTGCCGAACCGCCCTTTTTGGAGAGCGAAGATTTCCCATTGGATTTTGAAGCAGATTTTGCTGAAGATTTAAAAGTAGAGTTACTCTCGACAGAAGCTTTTACTGCTTTACCGGACGTAGACGGTTTTAAGAGTTTCTGAGGTTTTTTAACGATTGATTTTAAAGTTTTAGACGAAGTTTCGACAACCTTGGAAGGTGCTTTGACGACCTTTTTGCCGGCTACAGGCATTGCCGTTGGCTTTCCGGATGTCAAAAGCTTTTTCGCTACTGGAGTCACTTGGACCTTTGAAACCGATTTTTCTTTTGTCTTCAACGAAGACGCAGGCTTAGGCACCAACTTGGATTTCACCAATTTCGCATTCTTCTTGGTTGATTTGCCGTCTTTTGTTTTTGAATTCGTTGCCAAAGCCATTCTCCTCGAAGTCGAGCCACACCGTTATAAAGGGGCAGTAAAAGCCCGTCCGGGAGGCGTGGTATGTTCAATGCTGAGCTTCAAGTATGCTCAGAAGGAGGGCGTTTTTCTAGTCTCGTTTCCTCCTCTACAGTCGAAAGTCTTCATAAATTGCGACGGTTATCGCGGTTGTAGCACACCCAAAGAATCGAAAAGGGCATCTGAAAGGTTTTTGAACCGCATGATCTACTTTCCAGCCGGGAAGTCGACGGGCCATTCCAGAGCAGCACTGGCTCCCATGTTTTTTTGGCAAAGAAGGTCGTTCAATGGCCCAAGTTCGTTACACGGATTATGCTTCCCGTAAATCACGAGCTCTCATTTTCAAGAATCGACGTGAATTCGGCGTAGTGGCGAAAACATCGTGTAGTTGAGATGCCGGTAGAGATCGCTTGTTTCAAGAAGCTCAGCATGTTTACCCACGGCTGCGACGCAATGCTGATGCATAACGATGATTTGGTCAGCTTCTCGGAGCGTACTGACTCGCTGAGCGAGCACCACGACAGCCGCGTTTTGACTGGTGAGTTGCTTGAGAGCTTCGAGCGTTTGGGATTCTTCTACGGGTTTTACAACAGTGCTTGGCTCATAGGCGACACAAATACTCATCTCGGCAAGAATCGCTCTGGCAATTCCGATCCGAAAAGCCGTATCTCCCTTAAAGCGATCGTCGCTGGCTGAGACAAGGGTATCCAGGTTGTCTGGTAGTTCAAACACGCTTTCGTGCGACCGGGACTTCTTGAGGGCAGTAACAAGATCCTCCGACATCGCGCGGACTTGGACGGTAAGATTTTCCCGGACCGTACCGGAGAGAAGCGGCCCGTTAGCTGCCACCCAGATGCATCGCGACTGCAGTTCGTTAGGGGAAAGATCCGAAGTCAAATTATCGTCCCACAAGATCCTGCCCGAAATCGGAGTTCCGAATCCAAGCAATAGATCACCCAATGTCTCCGCGTCTTGCCGAGAAGTCGACAAAACGGCCGTTAATTGACCAGGTCGAATAACAGCCGAAATATCTTCCAGAAGCTTATTGCCGCTAGAATCCTTAAGCGTGACATGCTCTATTGCGAGTTGGCCGCTTAGCTTAGGGACCGCCTTAAATTGATGATTTAGCGAGGGGGCCGCTTGATCAAGCACCGCAAGTAGCTTCTGCGACGCGAGGGCCGCCGTCTTCAGTCGCATGATCGAACGAGTCGTTCTCAACAGCGAAACCGCGCTGACCACAACGAGCAAAGCCAATACAAACGCGCCGGAAACATTCAGCGTCCCCTGACGATCCAGGATCCTTACTGAAACGATCCAACACAGCACACCAGTCGCGGGAATAAGGACCGCTGCCATGGCCGGACGCTTCCAGATGTAGCTGTTGCCGATAGACCTTTCGATTTCATTTAATTTTCTTACATGCGACTCAAAGGATTCTATATTTGCATCCAACGGTTGAACGGAAGCTAGGAGTGGTCCATGTTGTATCAGTTCTTCGATACTTCGCTGAATCGATTGGCTGCGATCAAAAAGGATCGGACGCCTTACGCGAGATTTACGATCAAGCAGCGAGTTGACTCGCCAAAGAAGAACGATCGAGACTATACAAAGGATGGTCAACGGAGTGTGAATCAACAATGCTGGCACGATACAGGCAACGCATAAGAGCGGGTGCCGAGGAATATTTCGATACCAAAACAAAATTCCATCGCGAACTTGAGGAATCCAACTGCTGATTGCAAGCGACTGTGTTTTTTGCTGTCCCGAAACACCTTGGACCGAAGCCAAATCGTGATACTTGGAAAAAAGGGCCCGTCGAAAGCTGGTTTCGTTTTGGATGGCTTGCAGGAGCGACCATCGATAGATCGACCAAAGTATGGCAACGTTTGACAAACCTAAAACAACCGCACTTGAGATGAGCCCCGTCATCGCTGCCAAAGGAGTACCAAATTGCAGAAGCCAATCTTGGGGGAACTCCAACATGGTTCCGAGTGCTAGCCGCTGCGGTAACAAATTGGAATGGGCAGCAATAATCAGTAACTCAATTGCCCACCCACAAAGCATAATACACGCGACCGTTAATAGCGCCGCTAGCAGACCGACGAACCATGGTAAAACAATTGCTTCCTTGCGACCGAACCGCTCCTCTAAGTCAGCAAGTGAAGTTTTACTCACGCTAGATCTCTATCCTCAAAAAGTAGTAGCCCAAGCAGCACGGCGATCGCCGTGTACACGATCGAATAAATCATAATTCCGGCCAAATACACCATCGGCACCGCATTTCCGGTATCAATGGCTTTGTCCATCGAGTACCAATCTAACGTTGGAACAAGTACCGCAATCAACTGCGCAACGAACTGGATAATCGGGAACTCGGTGGCACTGCTGCTTACGATAGTCGGAGTCAGGTGCCCAACCAAGTATAGCGAGAAACAGATCGCGAAATTTGCTAACTGTGGAACTCGTGTCGCGAGCGCGACTGCAATGGCGGACAGAGTACAAGCTTGAAAAAATCCCATCACCAGCCCAGGAAGAGTTCGGATCATCTCGGCGAAGCACGCTTGCCAAAGGGGCATTTCGGCTGAAGTCTCACGAGCGTCATAAATTGGCTTGTAAGACACCGTAAGCAACAAAATCGAACCGAGAACTAAGAAAATAAAGAATAAAACCCAGAAAATCCCCAGCATCTTCCCGAAGATAAATGATCTTCGGTGGATTGGCTTGCTGAGAAGTGTCAGAGCTGTCCGACCCTCAATTTCGTCACTCACAGTACTGCTTGCGGACCAAATCCCTTGGAAGAGCGCCAAGATCAAAATCAAAGTCAGACCATTGTCCTTGAGCATCTTGATGTCTTCGCCCTCGGTATGAAACGGCAAGTAAACGAATCCGAACAAAAGAAGGCTTCCGATGGTCATCAACATCAGTGGCAGTGGTTGCGAAAGCTCACTCTTGGCCGCCGCCATCGCAATCGCTGACAGCTTTGGAGCCGCAGCCTGTTGGAGCATCCAAAACAATCCAACTAAGGTCGTCAAGATTGCGAACAAAACTATCGCAGACGCCTCTGGATATGGAGGCAACGTGCGGACGGTTATTTTTAAAGTTGCGGGATCGATCTCCTGGTTTTGTGCGAAAAGGTTAGCTCCTGCAACCAACGAAATCGGCGACTGCTGCGAGGATCGCCGGTTCCATTCTAACGGCGTTCTAGCTTCTACTTGAACAGGTTGACTTCTGATTGTCTCAATTTGTTCTGAGTCCGCGAGCATAAGATTTCGATCGCTTTCAATTCGAATCGAATCGACTAATGAACCGTCATACTTCAGCTTCACCGGTTCATACGTGGTGGACTCGCTATCGACCTTACTGCCTGCGACCGTGATCGTCGTGGTAACTTCACCGGTCGAAAACAATCCTCCCAAGCTTCGAAAAACGGCAGCCGGCTCATCAATAAGTGGCCAGCATGCGACGCCTAGAATTGCAAGGGCGACCAAAACACTACCAATCCACGCTCCGATTCCTTCCGTTAAGGTCCCGACGATCTCGCCAAGGAAACGGCTCTGGCTGCAATAAAATAGAGAGCCGACCACGATCCCGATCAACGGCCATGAAGCGATCACCAGGAGGGCCCACTCGTCATTTCTGAAGTTGCTTCCAAAGGTCGTCCGAATCTGAATAGAACCTAAACCTGCAAGGACAGCAGAAACAATCAAAGTACTCCAAAATGCCGCGCCGGACTTTTGGAAAGAATCGATCCCGCTGATCTTGGATAGAAGGAAAAAGATTCCTAGGAAAACAAGCAGCACAGCCAACCCTGCCAACAAACCAACCCCCATCAACCAAAAACCGGTTAGCCAACGGGTCATCCAAAACTCCGATGCTACCGCAGCAAGCGGAAACATCGAATTTGAAAACAGATTCGCCGAGAGCGGAAATGATAGGCCAATCGGTAGCAAAACAGAATCTGGAAAATGAAAAAGGTTGCTTGCTGTCAACAAAACAAAATTCCTACCAACGATGGAGAGTGCCGAAAACGGTGTCACAAAACAGCTTATTTATAAAAAGGCAGTCTTTGTCAGAGGCAAAGATACCCTCGAAAATCGCAATACGAAACTGGCTTCGGGTGAAGCTACGAGAGCGATCCGCTACCGGTTCAGAATACACCAAATGGGGCACGTTTGGCAGGTCCGGAAACGCGTGACCGCAATTCTTCCTCGATTGTGCTTCTATCGGATCTCGAATTACAAGCGAGAAACGGTTGCAAGTCATACTACCGGAAGCATGGCTTATTCAACCTGAGCCGATGGCGCTAGCCACGGGTTTCGATTTTGGACACTTCTCGCCGAACGCCACCATGTTTTGCTTTCAATCGTGCTCGAGCTCAATAAAATGGTGCTGGTACTCGTGCTCGTTGGAGTAAATCGAATCGAGCAGGAGCACGAGCACCGCCGATGGCTGAGCACGAGCACGAAAATGCAAAGTTTGTCATCGAAATCGGTAATCGTTAGGTGGTGATCAGCGAGAAGTGTCCGATTTTTCCACAATTTGCCCGATAGCAACCGAGGCTAGCGACTACGGCTTAGGAAAAATTCCCGTTCCACCACTCATGCCGCAAGCTACGCATTCCCTCTAGATCTTCCAGCAGCAGTTTCCTTAGCAAACAGTATCCGTCTTGACGGCCCTCCTGCTCGCTACGAACATGTTTTGATGCAAAAAATTTGTGTCATCAACGCAGTAGGCCTCACTCAGAAGCTTCTTCCGTACGCCCCGAGGCTCGCTAGTGTGGGCGAATCGAAAGCGTGGCGGAGTCCCGTGCCGGCCGTAACTTGCACCTCGCAAGCAACCATGCTTACCGGACTGAAGCCACGTGAGCATGGCGTTGTCGCCAACGGTTGGTACTTCCGAGACACAGCCGAGATTCGCTTTTGGCAGCAGTCGAACTCGCTAATTCAATGCGGAAAATCTCTCGGGGAAAAATCTCTCGGCGGAAAAATTCTCAGTGGAAAAATTCTCAGGGGAAAGCTTTACGAAGGTGTCGAAACTGCCAAGATGTTTTGGTGGTTCAACCAAAACGCTCCCGTTCGCTGGAGTGCGACCCCCAAACCGCACTATGGTTGCGACGGGTCTAAGGCCTTTGGGATACTCGACCGCACCGATTGTCAGCTCGAGCAGTCCTTGGGAGCCTTTCCATTTGCATCCTTCTGGGGCCCCAAAGCCGGACTGCCTAGCACCGACTGGATCGCCCGTGCGACGGCCCAAGTCATGCGAAAAAACCGTCCGCAACTCACCCTGACCTATCTACCTCATTTGGATTACGACTTCCAGCGTTTCTCAGAACCATCGATGGAACGAGTTAAAGAACTGGACCAAGCTGCCAGTATCGTTATCGATGCTGCTCAAGAGATTGGAGCCAAAGTGATCGTGGTCTCCGAATACGGATTGGTTCCCGTCAGTCGTTCAATCGCGATCAATCGTGAACTACGCAAAGCGGGATGGCTTACTGTCCGAAACGGTCCCTACGGCGAACAAATGATGCCGGGAGAGTCGAAGGTCTTCGCGGTTGTCGATCATCAAGTGGCTCACATTTATATCCAAGACCCAGGCATGCAAAACGAAGTCAAATCGTTCCTTGAGTCTTTAGCCGGGATCGACCGCGTAGTCTTTCCTGAGGCAATCGATTTGGATCACCCTCGAAGTGGAGAGTTGATCGCCCTTGCAAAGCCCGACGCATGGTTCAACTACTATTTTTGGTTGGACGATCGCAACGCGCCGGACTACGCACGCACAATCGATATCCATCGAAAGCCCGGCTATGACCCAGCCGAATTGTTCATGACCTCTGTGCCAAGAGCCATGTTTCGGCTTGCGCAAAAGAAGCTTGGTTTTCGATATCGGATGGACGTTATACCACTCGATCCTTCACTCGTTCGTGGCAGCCACGGACTGAGTGTCACCGGCCAGGATGGCCCTCTAATCATCGGCCCCAATCCACCCGAGGACATGCGCGAATTTAAAAGCTATATCCGCGGACTGTTTTGAATTATTTTTTCAAACACGGAGTCGTTACGCACGGTAACTCTTTGGAATTTTGAGTACCAACTTGGTATTTGAAATCACCGAGCCGAACGCCTTGCCTTAGAATTGATGCCCGTATTGGGGACCGTCTTGCGTTAACGTTAGTATCTCTGGCCCCGTCTCCGTCATCAGCACGGTGTGCTCAAACTGAGCGGACAATCGACCATCGCGAGTTGTCACGGTCCAGTTATCACGGCTATCAAGCTTCGTAAAACGTGTCCCACAGTTGATCATTGGTTCGACAGTAAATACTAAGCCCGGATACAGACGTTCTTGACGCGACTTGCGATCTGGAACGTGCGGGATGTTTGGGTACTGGTGAAAACGCTTTCCTAAACCATGCCCTACATATTCACGCACAACAGAATAATTGCGTCTGTGGGCCTCCATCACAACATTATCTCCTATCACGCTCACGAAGCATCCAGGCGTCAAATCTCGGATCGCGCGATGCATGCAGTCGAATGCCGCCTGCGTAATCGCACGAGCTTCATCGCCACACTTTCCGACTAAAAAAGTCTCCGATTGGTCTCCATGCCAACCATCAACGATCGATGTGATATCGACGTTGATGATGTCACCTTCCTTCAATCGATAGCTGCTGGGAATCCCATGACAGATTACGTCGTTGACACTGGTACAACACGACTTCTTGTAAGAAAGGTATCCAAGTGTCGCAGGTGTATGACCGTGCCGAGTCGTATAATCGTAGACGAGCTTATCAATTTCTTCGGTGGATATCCCTGGCAAAATGAAGGGCCGAAGATAGTCCATCAAGCTCGCATTAAACTTGCCTGCAGCACGCATCGAGTCCCGTTGAGACTCGTTCAACAGAAGCTTTCGGTTGCCCTGCATTGTGGTATCAGCGTTTGGATTGGGCTTGGCCGAAAAAGCAAAACGCATTTTTTTACGACTACCAAGAAAATGAATATTGGGGTTCAGCCGGACCCAAAAAATCAAGTGTAGCCTCCATCTGACTACAAGGAAAGTCAGACTCGGCAACGAACAACCGCAAATCGATGCAAAAACCCGATGCAGAAACCCGATGCAGAAACTCTGTGCAACGCGGGCGACCATCACGAGCGATTGCTTAAAAGCTTGAAAGGAATTCCTGGAGCGAACTTGGACAGCGAGCTACCGTGCGAGAATCGCTAGTCTCGCGCGATTCGGAATCGTTTTTCAAGGACGAAGACAGAGCGAAAGAAACCACTTCGTTCTGGCGATCCGCAAGAACGATCGAAATCAAGAACGATCGAAATAGCGTCGCCTACTGGTATACCCATTCTGGAAACGGTAGTCTCAACAGACGAATATTCCAGCGATCATTTCGTAGGTAATCCTTTCCCACAAACACTCAGGCCTCCGAACGAGAAGAAAAACATGGCAACCATCACCAGTCCGGTTCGTTCCCCAAGAATCCAGCACACTGAATGCTTCATCGACGGAGCCTGGGTTCCGGCAGCTTCCGGAAAAACCTTTGAAACCATTAACCCAGCCACCGAGGAAGTCATTGCCGAAGTCGCCGAAGGTGACCAGGAGGACATAGACCGAGCAGTGAAAGCGGCTAGGAAAGCCTTCGACAAAGGTCCTTGGACTCGGATGGACGCGCGGGATCGAGGCAGAATGATGTATCGACTGGCGGATCTCATTGAGGAAGAAGCCGATGAGCTCGCTGCCTTGGAGTCTTTGGATAACGGAAAGCCTTTTAAAGAAGCTCGAACAGCCGACCTTCCACTTGTAATCGATTGCCTTCGATACTACGCAGGCTTTGCCGACAAGATACACGGCAGCACGATTCCGATTCGCGGCAATTATTTGACTTACACTCGTAAGGAACCAGTTGGTGTCGCTGGGCAAATCATTCCTTGGAATTTCCCAATGCTGATGGCCGCTTGGAAGTGGGGACCGGCTTTGGCTGCTGGCTGTACCATTGTGATGAAGCCTGCCGAGCAAACCCCGCTGAGCTGTTTGCGAATGGCTCAACTTGCTTCTGAAGCGGGAATTCCCAATGGCGTTATCAACGTTGTGCCTGGCTTCGGTCCGACTGCCGGTGGCGCACTGGTGGCACATCCAGGCGTAGACAAGATCGCCTTCACAGGTGAACATCGAACCGCGCAGCTCATCATGCGAAACGCAGC
>JANODQ010000653.1:0-2143 GCA_031412775.1 Pirellulaceae bacterium
GTCGCAAAGCATCTCGATGTGACTTCCTATTGCGAGTTGCTTATGGCAAAGTCGCGATTTGCGCGATTTGATACAAAGTTTTCAGAACGCGTTGTCGAGACGGGGTATGATGCGAGCAGCCATTCGCTCTACGCAGTCCGCCAACCATTCGATTCGCATCCAAATGCCGTTTGCGTGCTGCAGACAATGACCGCTCCTCCAAAAGTTGCGGCAACTGTTTCGTTTGAGACGGACCGATCGAATTTTCTTGGAGCCAATCGCGACACTACTCAGCCCATATCGATGCAAAGTGATCGACTCGGCAACACGATCGGTACGACCAAGGACCCGATTCTCTCGATGCGATGTCGCCTGGAGTTGCCTCCAGGGGAAAGCGTCACGGTAACTTGGACCACGGTCATCTCTCCATCAATCTCCGAGTCGCTCGCGATCGCTGCGACTTACCATACCCAACGAGGCGTTCAACGCGCCTTCGAACTTTCGTGGGCACTTGTTCCAGTAGAACTGAAACATCAATCCCTGACGGCCAAGGATGTCCACCTCTTCCAACGCTTGGCGTCCGCGATCCTGTACCCCGAGCGAGCCTATCGTTACGCGGGCCGCTCCGGTACGGAGGCTTTGCCATCGCAATTACCACTGCAACTAGATAACACTTCGGACCAAATTTCCGGCGATGTGATTTCTGATTACGATGATAGCCAACTCGCGGGTAATTATGCCGCTGAACAAGATGCCAATCACGCAAATCGTCCAATGGGGCAAGCCGATCTGTGGCCATGGAGTATCTCTGGTGATTGGCCAATTTGTTTAGTCGAAATCATTTCGACAGAGCAACTTCCTACGGTCAAAGAAGTATTACAGGCTCATCGCTTTTTGGAGTCGCGTGGAGTTCGTCACGATGTGGTCTTACTCAACGCGACGCCGGGTAGCTACTACGATGGATTGCATGATCAGTTGATCGGATTAATACGCGATATCCAATCCTCGATGGGTGTATCTCATAGCTCGATCTTTCTTTTGCGAGCAAGCGAGTTGGGCGACAAGCAGATCGAGTTTTTAAGACGCATTGCGACCGTGTTCATGCCATTCGATTTCGGATCACTGTCGGTCTTCCTCACAAGGTCACAGTCCGCAATGTTGTTATCGTCCAGTATTGCAACAAGTATTGGAGCCCCCTTTGAGCGAACTTACGCGTTGAATTCAAATCACGACAGTCACTCGGACTTGAACGTTATTTCGAATTCTTTCATCAGTTCAAAAGTTGGTCGCGCAAACGCTGAATCGACGTGGCTCGTAGACTTACCCAGCTATCGAATTACTTCGCAACGAAAAATCGGTTCGACCGATCGCACGGCAGAACGAATTTACGTTAGTGAAATCCTCGAAGATGGAACCAAAGCGGTTTGGTTGCTTCCGCATGAATGCAAGGAACTCAACTGCCAGGTAAGTTTTTCGATGGATCCAAATGATGCGGTCAAGTTTGTCGACGTTGCTATCACAAACCAAAGCGATCGCGTGAGGCGACTTTTAGTTACCTACGCCGTCGAATTCGCCTTGGACGTTGATCGAGTCGAAAGTCAGCTCCATATTGAAACACAAATCGACCGAGAGAGCGGGGCGCTGATTGCAAGGAACTTTTATCACAACAGTCGACCTGAGTTGGCCGTCTTCCTTCAAGTTCTTGCAGCCGAGCGTTCACTGACCGGTTCGCGAAAAAGTTTTCTAGGCCGAAATGGTACTTGGCAATTGCCTGCCGGGCTGCTCGCAGATCAGTTAGACAACCAAGTCGGTGCGGGACTGGACCCTTGCGGAGCAATCCAAACCCGATTGAGAATGGACCCCAGCAAACACCAAACAGTTCGTTTCCTTCTAGGAATCGGCGACGATCTCGCACAAGCCTTGAAATTACTCCAAAAGTTTCGAAATTATTCTTGATAGAACGATCGACGGACAGGTATTAAAGTCGTAACTTTGGAGTACTGTCCTTTGGAGTGCTGTGACTAGTCACGAATGGCACTTGATTAAGTTGTAAGTTTAACCTGTCATTCGCTTTCTGGCATCTGCCCGAGGCTCCCGAAGGCGTTTGTATTGTTTCGGCGGCCGTTTGATTTTGCGAGGTTCAATTCGATTGGGGCGGTCGCCA
>JANODQ010000654.1:0-1919 GCA_031412775.1 Pirellulaceae bacterium
CGGACTGGAGCCATCTCCCGTACGAAGTTCTCGCTCGAATCAGCACGCGTATCATCAACGAAGTGCGAGGAGTCAACCGAGTTTGTTATGACATCAGCAGCAAACCCCCAGCAACCATCGAATGGGAATAATTTTTCCAAAAGGTCCTGACTGGCCAATTAACACTGAGCCGATGGCGCTTGCCACGGGTTCCCCCCGGAATTGAATTACTGAATACGGGGGGAACCCGGAGCGATTGCTAGCGGCTCAGGTAAAAGTTAGAAAATCGTCAAATTTCCAGTACTCGATACGATGCGAACCCATTTCGGATAGGCATGTATCAAACCAGTTCATTAGCAATAATATTTGAATTATGAGTCGACAATATATCTATCAAATCGAGGACCTGACCAAGAAACGTGGCCAAAAGGAAGTCCTCAAAAATATTTACCTTGCGTTTTATCCCGGAGCAAAAATCGGCGTTCTCGGCTCCAACGGTGCAGGTAAAAGTACCCTTCTGAGAATCATGTCTGGCGACGACACGCAGTTCGATGGAACGGCGAAGCTCACCAAAGGATTCACCGCCGGCTACCTCTCGCAAGAACCACAACTGAATCCCGATAAAGATGTCCAAGGCAACGTGGAAGAAGCCGTTGCTTCGCGTCGTGTCGTGCTGGACAGGTACAACGAAATCTCCATGCAGCTTGGCGAAGTCACCGATGACAAGCTGATGGAAAAGCTCTGCGATGAAATGGCACGCCTTCAAGACATCATCGATAGCACCAACCTTTGGGAGCTCGACCGCGAAGTCGAACTTGCAATGTCGGTCATGAATCTTCCGCCCAGTGACGCCGACGTGACGAAGCTTTCGGGAGGAGAGCGACGTCGAATTGCGCTTTGTAAACTTTTAATTCAACAGCCCGATTTGTTGCTGTTGGACGAGCCGACTAACCACTTGGACGCTGAAGCGGTCGAGTGGCTTGAGCTGCATTTGGCTCAGTACAAAGGAACAGTCGTCGCCGTCACACACGACCGCTACTTCTTGGATAACGTAGCCCAATGGATTCTCGAGCTCGATCGTGGATCCGGTTATCCGTTTGAAGGGAACTACACGAACTGGCTGGAGCAAAAACAGAAACGCTTACTGATTGAACAAAAGCACTCGGCGGCAAGGCAGAAGACACTCGCGAAAGAACTCGAGTGGATCCGTATGTCACCGAAGGCTCGTCAAGCTAAGAGTAAGTCACGCATCTCGGCTTACGAAAAGATGGCTTCTGAGCAATTCGAAGATCGACCAGACGAACTGGAAATGCAGATTCCACCAGGAAAACATCTTGGCGAAGTCGTCGTTGAGGCGACCGGACTTTCGAAGTCATTTGGTGACAAGATGCTCATCGATGATCTCACGTTCCGGTTACCTGCAGGTGGAATCGTGGGTGTAATCGGCCCGAACGGTGCTGGAAAAACAACTCTCTTCCGAATGATGACTGGTCAAGAGAAACCGGATGCTGGAACGCTTCGCGTCGGTGACACGGTCGAGTTTGGTTATGTTGATCAAAGCCGAGATTCTCTCGACGCCGAGAATACAGTCTACAAAGAGATCAGCGGTGGCAACGATCTTCTGGAAATGGGCGGTCGCCGATTGAACTCGCGAGCATATGTTTCGAAGTTTAATTTCAAAGGTACTGACCAGGAAAAGAAAGTCGGCGATCTATCTGGTGGTGAACGCAATCGAGTTCACCTTGCCAAGCTGCTGCGTCGTGGGTGCAACGTTTTGTTACTGGACGAACCGACCAACGACTTGGACATTGATACTTTACGAGCACTTGAAGAAGCCATCTCGTCATTCGTCGGGTGCGTGGTTGTTATCTCGCACGATCGATGGTTCTTAGACCGAATTGCTACGCATATTCTAGCATTCGAAGGAGACGGCCACGTTC
>JANODQ010000655.1:0-3241 GCA_031412775.1 Pirellulaceae bacterium
TATTCTCACCAAGACCCGTCAGGTGACGAGCAGAAATCACATCTGAGGCCGACGACTCCAGGCGAGTGTGCATGCCAACACGAAGCCGAACTGGAAGAGTGAGCGTAGGTAGATGTGGCACTTGGGCGGGGACAGATCACGTTCTTATCTGGGGAGATCTGTGAACGTACCCGTGAGTAAGCATCTTCGGCTGAAAGGCGGGACGATTCAAGGTAACTTGACTCGTGTTCACAGAAGTCAGCAGAGGTCGTAGTACCGATCTTCCGAGACCAACGGAAGCGGGAAGGACTAAACGTTTTATAGTTAAGGAAGAACCATCTATGACCTCACGTCGTCCGAAATCGAAACCAGCCAGCATCGACTTCAGCCATGAAGCCTTGCAGGATTGCTTCGTCACGGAACCTCAGCGAGGCCAATCGACCGTGGCGGCCATGGAGAAGACAGCCTTAAGCTCAGCAACTACGAATTTGATAGAACGAGTTGTCCACTGGGGCAATATGCAGAAGGCTTGGAAAGCCATCTCCCAGTAGGTCACGTCGGGATTGATACCGAAAGCGGCTGATGCATCAGCGGGGATGGATTCAGCTTCGCCGGTTGGCTTTTGACATACGCCGTATGGGAAGTCCATGCATCGACGGCCAACAAATGAATCGACGTTATCGAACGGTTGGAGGAATGGCATGACCACAGCCGCTCAGACCGTTACCAGAAATGCGCCGGAGACTGACTCGCGGAAAACGCAGGAAACGGTCAGTCGGGCGATTCACGTCCTCTCAACCGAGGACGAGCCGCGACAAGTCGTGTCGCATCGCGACAGAACATGTCGCAACTTGGAAAGTGAGGAAAACCAAGCGTTTCGGCTACGTCTGCGCACGTGGCAGCTCGAAACCGCCTTAAGGAAGCCCGTTGCGGACTTGGCCAGTTTTCGTTCTGAATGCAGTTTTCCCACTTGGGAAAACCGGGGGTTTCACGAAAAATGCCGGTTTTGCTTGGAAATCCGCCAATGAATTCGAATAATCCGTGTGTTTCGACTGTTTCGTCTACTTCCTTTGTTTCGATAACAATCTATCGTTGTGGGGTAGGAGTTTCATGGTCAAGGGAATGGCCAACTCATTATCAGGGAGATTGAAATGGCGGTTCTCGACGAGACGTTTGTGCCATCGGACAAAGACATTGAAAAAGCCAAAGCTTTCAGCCGCACGCTTGCTCGCGAGATCGCTCCAGAATCTCGGATCACTTTGCATCGTGAGGGCGATGGTGAGGCCATCGAGATTCCCGATGCAGTCATCAATGTGCTGATGAAGGTCCTCTCGGTGATGTCAGAGGGTAAGCCATTCACGCTGATACCCATGGATGAAGAACTAACAACACAGCAAGACGCAGACATTCTGAATGTTTCAAGACCCTTCCTGAATAAGATCCTGGACTTGGGTGACATCAGCCACCGTAAAGTCGGCCGAAATCGACGCGTCAAATTCAGCGATGTGTTGGCGTACAAGAAGCAACAAGAGCGTCGCAGCAAAGATGCGATTCAGGAACTCGCTGATGATGCGCAGGAACTAGACATGGGATATTAACCGCTCTTGGTTTGTAGCCCAGCATAAAGCCTTGAACATTGTTTTCACTTGGAAGCAGAGGATTCCAAAATGAATCGCTTTGCAACCTTACCCGCAGTCTTCGACTTTCTCTTCGCAGATTTCGGATTATCTGAACTTGATTGAACGTCCAATCGTCCGCCAGCCGCAACCAAGGCACGGATGAGTTGATCCAACGATACATCAGGCGCGGCTCGTTCAATCTTGGCAATTCTTGGCTGGCTAGTTTTGAGCCGTTTCCCGAGCTCCTTTTGCGAAAGATTCGAAATTGTACGAGCTTCACGAACTGCTGCAGCCATTTGAGTACGAGCATCAAGAAGCTGTCGCTCTGCTTCACTCATCTCCAAGAAGTCAGCTGCATCTCCAACAGCCCAACCTGCGGCGACTAGTGCTTTTCGTTTATTAGTTTCCATCACAATACCTCACTTGGTTTTTGTTGACTTTACAATCGCGTCGTACTTCTTTAGTCGGTCTTTACACCGATCAATCACTTCGTCGGGGATCTTTTGCGTCTTCTTGCCGTAGACCTCTAAAATCACGACAGCATCTTTGTCGATCCGATACATGATTCGCCAGTTTTGACCAGCATCACGAACTCGTAATGCACCGCATCTCGGACCGACCGTTGGAAGCGACTCCGCATGAGGCATGCTCAGGGCTTGCCCTTCTTGTAACGCCCGCAACAACTCACCCGCCTCCATTCGACCTTCAGCCGTGAAGGGTGGTGTCTTTACTTCACCGCTCAGCCAAACCAGCGGTTTTCGCTCCGATTTGCTAGGCTCCTGAGGCTCCGTCGTAGTTTTCCGTGGCATATCCACATCCTTAAGTGTATATCGGATACGGTATATGGTCAATTGAGAAAAAAGTGGATTGAGGCGGGTAGTTTAGCCGTTTTTGACGGTTAATCTCGAAAACACAGCAAAAAAACTCCGGCCGAACTCGCGGATGGAAGGATCTCTCAGAACAACCAATCGATGACGACGTCAGGGCTGTAGCTGACCTCGAGCCCGAGATTGATGGACTTATGTAAATGCAATCCCAGCTGGGGATGCACGTTCTCAATCGCTTCGATCGATCGCGAGATCGCCTTGCAGACCGTCTTTCGCGAACGCTCAGCATCGAACTTCTGTCGAACGCGTCCACCGAGGCCCTGCGCCGATTTGATCTGATCCAGAATGACCTGGCGTTCATCGCCAAGCTTCTCCTGGCGCGCAGGATCATTGAAGCTCGTCGCTTCCTCAAGATCCTCTTCGATCTCCTGCAAACGATCGCGGTAGGCTTTGAGAGCCTCGATGTCGACCAGCTCGCCGATTGAACCAATGGACGTCTCCTCAGCCAAGCCCGCCAGTAACGATTCAAGGTGCGTGCAGCGAAACGCAACGTTGGGCTTGGCGAGCAGTTGCTCTATGTACCAGTTGCCATTTGTCTCAGATGTAATCTCGATCTCGCTGTTGAACGCGAGCATGCGATGTTTACCTTTGCGTTGGAAGACATAACCCGACAGCCGGCTTTCGAGCGTCACGCCAAGTATCGACGCGATAAGCTCTCGCGACTTCGACTTGGCCAGCAAGCAACCGTCTGAGGTAACGTTGAAGAGTTGCTCGAGCTCGACTGGCTTGCAATCGACGATCTTGGCACTCGCGTCA
>JANODQ010000656.1:0-8497 GCA_031412775.1 Pirellulaceae bacterium
GAGTTGTAATGAGCGAGTTTCTCTGGAGACCATTTGGCCGAGGCTTCGTCGGACTTGTACTTCGTAATGAACTCTTCTGAGTCTACTTTTGTCTTAAGCTCTTGCCATTTAGCGGCTCCCGATTCGGTAGAAACCGCATCATGAAACCATGCGAATGGCTCGTCGCTACCACGCTCGGCCAAATAGGACTTTACGGGATTAACGGCTTCTGGGTGATTTTTTGATGCCCACTTGGTGGCTCGAGCGACTAACTGTAATTTTGTATCGTCCAGAAACGCATCAAGCGGCCATCCGGCATGCTTGTGTCCCTTACCAGCGTGGCTCCAGGTCTGCCATTGCTCTTCAAGCGACGCAAGATTCTGCTCAGGCACTTCCATCTCGGTAAGGCCACTAATCAGCGTTTTCGCCTCGAATTTTTGATAATCCGTATCTAGCCGCAACAGCCAATCCGGGAACTCTCCTGCCGATTCTCGATTGCTACGCCAAAGCATCTTCGGAACTTCGAAGTAGTAGGCGTCTTTGATGTGGAGGATAATATCGGACATGCCGCGCTCTATCGCTGTCTAGTATCTTGACTGATGTTACGGATCGATAATGCGGATTCTAATACGACGAACGGAAAATAACAGCCCAGCAGGCTAGCTGCGAAAGATTTGTCTAGCGGCCATTTTGTCGCAGCGGCGCAAAGGATCGCGACCGCAACGACTCCAAATCGCCAAAGAACAGTCAAAATTGGCATCGCAGCGGCGTGTTCCCGACCAAACCTAGTGTATCGCAATGAAAGAGGCACTGCGGCACCCAATGCCCCCCAAGATATCCCCATTATCAAATCAAAGGTGGTTATCGGCAGACCGAACGCCGCCGTCCAAGGCAGCAACAAGACGCCAACCACCCAACACCCCAGAGCTACCATCGCGACAGCTCCGAAATCGAAAGTAATCGAGCTGAACTTTTTCCTAGACGGTTTGATAATGTCGCTTTCCATAAAGACTTCTGAATAAATGTAAGTCACAGCGGTCTCGTACAACTGAATACTACACCGAATACCAAAATTGGATGTTTCAATTTAAACAAAGTAGCTCATTCTCTATCGGATCGGTTGCTTTGAGTCGGTTGCTTTGAATTTGGTTAGGACGCGTATTTATGAATGCGGGGGCAGGGAACCCGCAACCCGCCCGGCTCGTGTCCCGCTCGCAACGGCTATCTTTTAGCCCGCGAATAGCGCAGATCATCGCAAACTAATGCGAACCTAAGATATTTAGTAACTAGTCCGCAATCACCAATCTGTGCGTGTAAATTCCCGATATCCGCGAGCAGAGAATTGCAATACCGCTTGATCGCTCTAACGCTGCTTTTGTAGCCTCGTCAAGCATTTCCGAGTGTCCCAGCAACGCTTCTCATGCGGATGATTTTCTGGTCTTTACCAAGTCCGAGAAATCACTTCATCGCGTCTTCGATTCGGTGGAATGATACTTAACTCGCAGGCGCAAGCTGGTGGTGAACTAAGCAAAGAATCAAGTTCGCAAAGCAGATGGATTGAAATTCCTGGGATACCAGTTCACCGGTTACTTCTACCTAGTTCCTATCAAGAGTTTCTTTGACGAGCTAGATATTGACGAACTAGATCAATGGGTTCGCCGCCGGATCCGGTCCTGTCACCGGAAGCAATCGCGTAAGCCTTCGGCGCGAATACGAAACTTGATGCAATTAAGATCAGCGAGAAACGATGCTTCGCCATTCGATTCTTATTCACGCGGTGCCTAGTTTATGTCGCGTTGTGAGAGTATCCAAAGCATACTCACTAACGCCTATCTATCGACCACCGGCTCGGTCAGTCTACTAGAAGTCTGGAGCGAGCTTGTTCCTTAGAAGGCATCTGGAAATTTGAGTTAGTGA
Organism: Pirellulaceae bacterium; assembly: GCA_031412775.1. GTDB lineage: Bacteria > Planctomycetota > Planctomycetia > Pirellulales > Pirellulaceae > JAIYDQ01. Next base: position 1,897 of record JANODQ010000656.1, read on the forward strand.
CGTAGTTTTAAGCAAGTCGGCGACTCATCAGGTTGATCATGGCGATTTGAATATCCTCTTCGCTACTTTCGAGTGTCGCTTCGTACTCCTTACCAAGCAGGCGGTAGCGACCAATCAAGCCAAACGTGCGTTCAACTACCCAGCGTTTGGGGAGCAATTTGAAGCCTTGAGCATCTTTTAGACGTTTGACAATAACAAGTTCCCATTGACAGTTGTTCTTGGTCCATTGGATGAGCTTACCTGCATAAGCACCATCAGCCCAGACCGTTTGCAAACGCTGTTGTTCTGCGGCTTTACTGAATACAAATTTAGCACGTCTCGGTCTTGGACCGACGCGGTTGTGAGCACGACGGCAATGACCAAACCCAATGTATCCACAAGTAAATGTCGCTTGCGTCCCTTTATTTTCCTGCCTGCATCGTAGCCGCGATCAGCCCAGTGCTGCCTTTCGTGTGGAGAGCGAGTGGGAAACCGTTAGGGAGTAATGATAATACGGTCAACCTTAGGAATCGAATCTCTACGGGCGAAACATTTTTAGCCCGGTTGGATTCGTTGGCGCAGCGGTTGTCGCAGCGTTGGTTTTAGTCGTATGCGATGTTTTCACGGATGATTGAACTGCTGCTTTGGGGGCAATCGGTTCTTCTGTGTTCATTGCGTAAAGGATCGACTCGGCCAGTTTGACATCGTTACAGACTGATTTTTCGCGGCCATTGGTCCAGTTTTGAATGCCCCATCCGGCTAACAGAATTTGTTCTCCTGGTTGAGCGCTTCGAATGGCCAATTCAATTGCTGCGGCGCGGTCGGGCACAACATGGATGGAGGCTGGGTTGTCGCAACCATCGATTACTTCCCACATCGCTTTTTGGCCGGTCTTAGTGGACTGATGCGACTGGGTAAGGATCACTCGCGAGGCGGCCTTGCTTAGCACTCGACCAAACGCGGCTCGTTGCTCGGCGTTCATTCCTTCAGGCGTTTCGGCAACGCAGGTTATCGAGCCACCAAGGGGAGCGAGTGCATGTAGAGCCACTGCCAAGCGGTCGGGTTGATCTGCTGCATCGACTGCGACATGAAAGGATTGACCACAGTTGATCGATTGCATGCGACCTGGAACCGACTTCAACGATTCGACACCGCCAATCACTTCAAAAAGGTCCAATCCAAATGCGTGGCCGACTGCGACCGCTGCCAAGAGATTGCGAAGGTTGTGGTCACCACTAAAGCTGGTGCTCAGCGGCATAAGACTTCGTCCTGCTGATACCATCATGGTTTGAGAGCCATGCATTCGACTGATTCGTTTGCCGCGAACTTGGGCGTCGGCATCAATTGCATAACCGATCGCTGGGACTTGATGACGATCGATCCAGCGATTCAGACGTGCATCATCAGCGTTATAAACGACCAGTCCATGTCCTTTCAGTTGCGAGACAGTTCGTTCGATTGCGTTTTCGATAATTGTAGCAACGTGCTTAGAAACGCGTTGTGGCTTGCGAAGACTCGGGATGACCAAGACATCAAAGGTCATTCCCGATGCGCTTCGGTCAAGCAACATCGATTCCGAGACTTCGATGACGGCGGCAGGAGCTTTCGATTTAGCGGCTTGTTGCAACCAACGAGTCAGCGCACCGGATGAGGATGCTGAGTGAGGCGATGAAATTGCTAAGCCGTCTTTGGTTTGCAGTTCGGGCTTCATGCCTAATGACGTGTGGTAGGCAACCGTGCCACCGATCCGCTTCATCATCGAAGCGACCATTAAAGCAGTGGTTGTCTTTCCGTGAGTTCCTAAAACACCAATCGTAAGGATCTTTTCCGACGGGTTCTTCGCCAAGGCATGTTGCACTTTCGCATAGGCGGCACGAACGTCTTCGACTAAGCACTGAGGAACCGAAACCGGCAAAAGTCGCTCGGTGAGAATTACTGTTGCACCCTTTTCAACAGCAAGCGTGGCTTTGTCGTCATCGATTGATCGAGGATCCATTCCTGCGACAAACAAGTGCCCTTCATTGTACTGCTTTACCACTCGAGGAATACTAGAACACGAGCCAACGGTGATCTCTTCTGCCGTTGTAAAAACTGCTTGCGGAAAGAGCTTGCGAAGCGATACGGAAGTTACTGCACGAGACGAGCCTGCCATGATTCTTGGCCTCCTTGCCAATTCACCATCAGTGTGTTTTTTCGAGACATCAATTGCGATGACGTCCACATTATGTGAAGCAGGATTCAATCCATGAATCCCTCGCAACTAAACATGTCCCAGAGAGGGGTAACACGTCAAGTCGAACCGGACATAGTTTTCAAATAAAATTATCTCTTGCGTTTGCTAGCTAATATCCAATCACCGATCGATTAGTCTTTTGGAGGTACGTAACCAGGCGGCGGGACGACCACTTCGAAATCAGATCCTTTTACTTTTCGCAATTCTTCGTGCATTGCCGGGATACGGTCATCAGGAGCTACGGAAACGGCCCAATCGATTCCGTTGTCAGCATTGAGCATCCCGTAGGTCTTCAGTGCTTCGAGGATGACTTTTGCTGATGGAGAAAATCGCGAGGTGTCGAAGTCTTTTCGAAGCCGGAATCGTTCGCCCATTCTCGGTAGGTTTTCGTCTTTCTTGTTACTTGCGAAATGCGTCGCAGGATAAACGTAAGCTCGCCTTGTGTTCTTAAAAGTAACTCGCAAAGCGTGCTCGACCTTGCCTCGTTTCAGTTCATCATATCGAACAACAGCCGGAAAAACGGGAAGCCCTGCGGCATCGGAACTTGTCCATCCATCGGGTCGGAGTTTATTGGATGTCAGGTCGAAAATGGATGCTTGTTCAGCGGTCCAACCGGCGTCGGTTTTAGTGAGCCTATAGAATTCGTAGAGCTTTCGATTCACTGGGTCGACGACAATTCCGTGTCGATCTGCGTCGAGACTAGGTTTACCGCGTTGTACATCATCGAGGGTAAGATGCCTCGTTGCTTCGTCACGTCTGTAGCTTGCAGGCCAGCCTTCAATAGGTGTTTGTGGTGGAATAGGAAATGGCCCTTTATCGGACTCGTCTGAGTAGCTGACGATTCTTACATCGATTCGCTTCTGATTGGGTGGAACGAGCACGAAGGCCATGTCGGGGTTGCAACGAAGTGGTTTGTCTGAACCAATCGACGCGATTATTGCTGCCGAATTCGTTGCAACGGGCCAGCTATCGACCGAAATATTCCAAGGATTATCGGGCGGGAAAGTCTCCAAAGCTTCCAAGATTGAATCGGCTTTCTCGGCATCAAATGAAATCGGTTCATCGAAGCTTGGCATTGCTGTCGATTTGAGCCTATCGAGGCGAGTCTTGTTTATAGTGAACCCTGGTGAGTCAGCAAACGTGACAGTTGTTATGAGAATGAAACTGACAGAGAGGAAAAATCGCATAAAGGGTTCACCAAAGAAAGGAAATACTTGACGGTCGTGACACGCCGGTTCAATCGAGTAGTCGGGATTGGTAATTAATCGAATCCCAGGTTATCATAACTAATCTCCAGTCGTTTTATTGAAGCAAGAATTCCCGCCTATTTTCGTGTTTGAGTGGCTGCGATCACGTTGTTAATTTGGTCGTTATTCAATGACTTGTCCGCCCATTGTTTCACTGACTTTCCTCGATGTTGGTGAGAGGTTTCTTTTGATTATGTTCAAGCTTTTGTTTTTCATATCACTTGTTGCTGGATGGTGTTTCGTCGAATCATGGGGAGCAGCACAAGAGGTTAATTTAACGAATCGACCGGACGGGGTTGTAAGCTTCGTGAGCGAGTTCTGTATCGATTGCCATCAAGGAACTGAACCTACAGCGGGATTGAATCTAGAAGACTTCGGGGCAAGCTTCATCAAGGTAGAACCGGACGCACAAACCGATCATCGCGATTGGGAGAAAATGGTAAAGCGACTACGATCACGTCAGATGCCGCCTCGAGATTCTGATCGGCCGGACGAGTCCCAATATCAGTTGGTGATTGCGGGACTGGAGACTGTTTTGGATCAAGCGGCCAGAGAGAATCCGCAGCCAGGTCGCACCGAATCGATTCGCCGACTCAATCGAACGGAGTACCGCAATGCCGTTCGAGATTTACTCGCCTTGGATGTTGATATGAACGCAAGCCTTCCGCCCGATGAAGCGGGTCATGGTTTTGATAATGTGACGGTTGGTGGATTGCCGCCGGTGCTATTGAGTCGATACATCACGGCCGCAGAACGAATAAGTCAGACTGCCGTGGGGGCGGCGATCCATAGTCCGGCTGGATTAATTATTCGCGTTCCCGCCGATCAATCGCAGGAGTCGCATGTCGAGGGGCTTCCACTGGGGACTCGCGGGGGGACTGTGTTTCAGTATCATTTTCCTGCTTCAGGTGAATACGAGATTCAGTTAAGACTCGCTCGTGATCGTGATGAACGCATCGAAGGTTTAAAGGGCTTGCACGAAATTGATGTGCTCATCGACCGGCATCTCGCACGTCGCTTTAATGTCTCTTCGCAAAAGTCTAAGCCAAGCAGTAACCAAGCTTACGGAGAAGACGACTCATCGGTGGAGGCGGGGCTGAAGGGTCGATTTGTTGTGGACGCTGGTCCGCATTCAGTGGGTGTGACGTTCCCCGAGAAATCTAAGTCGCTTGCTGAGATAAAGCGGCAGCCCTTCGATGCGAGCTTCAACCGACATCGACATCCACGTCGCGAGCCAGCCATCTTCGAAGTCTCGATCGTCGGCCCGTTGGACTCCGCCAGTTATAGTAATTTTGAGCCGATGGCGCTAGCCACGGGTGACGCGGCGTCCGACACTGCTGCCACAAAACCCGAGGCTAGCGCCTACGGCTCAGGGGGAAACGCATCATCAACAACTCGGGGGATGACACCTAGCCAGAGTCGCATCTTTACTTGCTTGCCAACGAAGCCGGATGAAACTCTTGCGTGTGCAGAAAAGATACTTGCTCGAATGATGCGACTTGCTTATCGGAGGCCGATTAGTCACGACGACTTGACGGTCCCGATGCGCTTCTTCGAAACAGGTATGCAGCACGGGGGCTTCGAGACGGGGATAGAATCCGCATTGGCTTCCGTGCTTGTGAATCCTTATTTTCTGTTTCGATCGGAAACGCAGCCTAATGATCTCAAAGCGGGATCGATCTATCCTGTTTCTGATCTCGAATTGGCATCCCGCCTGTCGTTTTTTCTTTGGAGCAGTATTCCCGATGATGAGCTGCTTACGATTGCAGAGCAAGGAAAGCTTCGTCAACCGGATGTGCTTCAGGGACAAGTGATGCGAATGCTTCGCGATAGTCGGTCGCAGTCGCTTGTGACAAATTTTGCAGCGCAGTGGCTTTACTTGAGAAACCTCGATTCGTTTCGGCCTGATATGAGGTTGTTCCCGGATTTCGACGACAATCTAAGGACCGCTCTTCGACGCGAGACCGAGTTGCTTTTTGATTGGGTTGTTCGCGAAGATCGAAGTGTGCTTGAATTGATCAGCACAAATGCAACGTTCCTAAACGAGCGATTGGCAAAGCATTATGGAATTCCGCATGTTATCGGAAGTCATTTTCGGCCTGTCCTCTTGAGCGACTCAAGTAGCCATCGTGGCGGCCTTTTGCGACATGGAAGCATATTGGCGGTGACTTCCTATGCGACTCGAACCTCGCCGACCATTCGCGGCAATTGGATTCTGGGAAATATCCTCGGGACACCATTACCACCACCACCGCCGAACGTGCCTGCGTTGAAAGACAAAGCGCACGCTGTAAGTCTTTCGATCCGCGAGCGATTATCCGAACATCGAGCCAATCCCGCTTGTGCGAGTTGCCACGATTTGATGGATCCTATTGGATTTGCCCTTGAAAACTTTGATGCGGTTGGACGTTGGCGAACGTTTGATGAAGGCCGAGCGGTGGATGCGACGGGCGAGCTGCCAGACGGGACCAAGATCGCGAATTTTGAGGAACTTGAGCGAAGTATTCTCAAGCAGCCCGATATGTTTGTCGGTACATTAGTCGAGAAGTTGATGACGTTTGCTCTGGGTCGCGGTATCGAGTCCTATGATGCTCCGGCAGTTCGACAAATTATTCGTGACGCTGCCCAGCAGGATTATCGGTTTTCATCGCTTATCAACGGTATCGTTTCGAGTGTGCCATTTCAAATGAGGGTAATCGAATGAGCTTTATGAAAAAGGCTTTATCGCGACGAACGCTTCTTCGCGGGACAGGTGCCGCCGTAGCCTTGCCGCTTTTGGATGCGATGGTACCGGCTAACACATTAACAGCCGCCACTGTTGCGAACCCATCGAAACTTCGTCGCATCGGCTATGTTTACATTCCGATGGGGTTCAATCCGGAGCCTTGGGTGCCACAAGGTGATACGCTCGACAAATTACCGTTCACTCTGAAACCTTTGGAGAAAGTCAAAAGCCATGTAACTGTCGTCTCAGGCATGGAGCTCAAGAACGCTTATCCTGGTTCACATGCGACTTCGAACGCGGCCTTTCTAAGTGCAGCTCTTGCCAAGCGAACCGAGAGCTCGGACTATTTTTTAGGGACGACCGTCGATCAAATTGCAGCTCAGCATATCGGACAAGGCTGTCAACTTCCATCGATCG
>JANODQ010000657.1:0-5405 GCA_031412775.1 Pirellulaceae bacterium
ATTATCGCTCCAGCGCATCCAAATGGAACTTCATCACCAGATTTTAGTTCGACGGTAAACTCATTACGTCTAAAAGGGTATGGTGTCCTACTTCGAAAATGTCCTGGGAAAAATCTTGTACCGCCGTGAATCCAAACGGCCCCATCGTATGTCCATTGCCACGGATCTGCTGAAGCAATTTTCTGAGTCAAGTCAATCTGGTTAGCTAACTTACTCAAGCATTCTTTTTCAAACCACATGTCTTCATTGCAGAAGAAAAGAAGCTCATTTTTGGCGATCTCAGCTCCAACTGAATAGCCTGATACGAGACCTGACTCAGGTGGCTCTTGAATTACCAATACATTTGGATAATCGCCCAGAATTGATTTCGAATGATCTATACTATTTCTGTCAACAACGATGATCTCCAGATCGACATCGATCTGATCATGTAGCGTTTCTAGCAACTTTGGCAAATACTTTGAACCATTGAAATTGCTGATGATAACTGATACATGGCTAGAGGTCATATCTTCTTGATTCGCAATAATGTGAAGCGAGTTATTCGTTGGTCGCAAATATGATGAATTGAACACCAAACAGTCCAGGAAACAGATATCCTGATAGGCGATCTATCGTTAAACCCACGGGACCAAGTATACCGGTACCCGGAAAGTGAGCTGGCACCACCTTCTTTGATATCCTTAGTCCGCCCACCTCAGCAAGTGCTTGTGCAGTTTGAAAGTCAAAGAACCGAAAGTGTGTGCGGTCCATGATGCCACCATCGGTATACCGGAAACGCCCACGAAGAAACTTCCATCGTTGGCTCCAATAAAGAGAATTCGGAAGTGCAACTATAAGAACTCCGTTCGTTCTGATTAGTGGAGTGACAGAACTAACAAGTCTTTCGGGCCAGTAAAGATGCTCTAATACGTGACTGCAGATTACGCAATCAAATGTTCCGAGCGTGTCAAGATCTAGGTTAAATTCGTTGAGATCAACAACAATAGTTGAATCTAAATTTTGATTAGCAATTAGCGATTCGTCGTTCGAATAAGTGAGTCCTATTACTTCCGCAGTTTGTCGAGACTTAATATACTTACCGCCGAGACCCGTTCCACAACCGACATCAAGAATCCGGCTGGCCGATTCGGGAATGTGCTTAATCAATTCCCAATTAATCGCATCATACTGTAATTTTTCAGAAGCCGGCGTATTCAATTTATGACTCCCAGCCAGCAGGGAGTTTTTCGCGAATTTCAATGTCCGAGAACTTTACTGGTGTGGCAGTACCTCGCGACTTGACCCAAGCCGCCATTCTGTTTATTCCTTCTCGGAGGTCTAGCGGCGTCGGTGGTTTAAACATTGACTGTATCTTTGAGTGATCGGAAAAAGCATGAACAACTTCGTTGCGTGCGGCGAAGTGAACCACTTTGGCAGGTATTCCGAAAGCGGCGGAAATCTCGTCGACTAATTGTAGAATTGTATAAGGTGTATCGGCTCCAATATTGAAAGTATCGTTAAAGGCATCGACCTTTAATACACTAGACGCAATAATTGGTGCAACGTCGTCGACGTGAGAGAACGCTCGTGTTTGCATTCCATCACCGAAAACGGTAAGAGGCTCGCCTTTCAAAATTTGATTCATGAAGATGCCGATAACGTTTCTGTATTTATCAGCAATATTTTGTCGTTCACCGTAAACATTGTGCGGGCGAAACACTATGGAATTCAGTCCAAACATTTCATGCGCCGCTTTGAGATCAAGTTCAACAGCATACTTACTTATTCCGTACGGATCTTCAGGCTGCGGTATCATTGCTTCGGTCATTGGCAATTGTCCCTTACCGTAAACCGCAATCGAAGAAGCGAAAACGAAACATTTACATTGCTGACTTTTGATCGCTGCATTAATAAGATGCATTGACGCAACTAGGTTTGTCTCGTAGTTATAAGCTCTTATGAAATGGGAAAGCCCTTCTGCGGCATACGCTCCTAGATGGTATACATATTCGAATGGTCCGTGTAATTCCCATAGCATTTTAATAAAATCTTTGTTCCGCAAATCTCCCTTAACCCATTTAGCGTCACTAGAAACATTTTCGAAAAAGCCCCCAGATAGGTCATCTGTAGCGACAACGCTGTGACCTAATTTTATACAGTGGTCGGCAACATGAGAACCGATGAAACCAGCGGCACCTGTGACAAGAACTTTAGGATGTAAGTTTGAATTCACGTACGTAAACCTTTTAATAAAACTTAGAAAAAATACGCCTTGTAAACACTACGGTAAACTTATTCGAAATCCTTGGAATTCCATGTAGTTGCGTAAATTAGTTGGCATTCCAAGCAGTCATTCGTCGGCGTAGCGAGATATTTTCGTGTGAAGGTGTCTCTGAGGGATACGTTGGACGCTTTCGGCACCGTTCGTGATTTGCGTCAGCGCATTCCCCAATCGACTATGGACAATTAAAATCGACTTTAAAGTGATGATATACTTCACTCACTTTCTAGCTGACTACATACTATTTGAATTGAATAGCCTGATCAGCATAATCTTACAAGCAATGTCGATTTAAATCCAAACCAGCAAATCGCTCCTAGTTCCCCAGAGTCTGTGTTTGCCGCGTTTGTCTTGGGGCATGTATGCGATTTAGCAACTATACGTCACGAAAACGATGTTCAGGATCCGTCCGGGCATCGGATCGAATTTACTGCCCGCCAGCATAGATAGTATGAGTATGCGTCGAGGCCGATACTCTGCATCAGCCCTGTGTAGTTACGCATTATAATCGAATAAAAGACATTACGTTTAATCGATCGTAAAAATGCCATAACTTGCGAATGAAATGCAAATTTAGTCGCTGCTTCAGGGTGTAAACGCACATATTGCGCTACACTGGCCGCATGAGCTCTCGCAAAGTCGGATCCTTTCCTTCGCCGCCATGGATGAAACACAATCGCGTCGGGTACAAACATTCGCGCCAGTTTGAGCTTGTTGACTCGCGTGTTTAGCTCGACGTCCTCCATTGCAGCTGAGGGAAAACGTTCGTCAAACCCGCCCAATTCCAAATAACGATCGCGTCGCATTGCAAAATTACAGGACCAAAGACAACCTCCCTTTTCGTTAATCGGGCATTCTTCATCGATACGGGAACGAACGCCACTCGCCGACGTTTTCCCTTCAAGGACATCATTCCCTTTCACGTTTTTATTAAACGCTAAAAGCCAGCCCGTCCCGGGTAAGCAATCATCATCGGTGAAGACTAACCATTCACCTTTCGCGACACCAGCACCGTTGTTCCGATTCGCTGCGGGCCCCCGCCTTGGGCCACGTAACCACTTTGCCCAAGGATATTTCTCTGCAATAAGTTTCTCGACGGTAGGTACTCCATCGTCGGAAACGATCACTTCAAAATTTGTCGAGTCAAGTGTTTGTATCCCAGGCGCCAGTTTATCCAAGCACAACTCAAGCAAGTCCGGTCTACAGTATGTCGGTATGATAACAGAAAAAAGCAAAACGAAATAGCAGTCTGGATCTTAAGGGACGTTTAACAATTCAGTAAATACAGCTTACACCAAAATTCCAATTCACATTCTCAATAGAAAACTAAAGGTCCTTGGGATGCCTTTCCATAAAGGGCTGTACACCAGGAGATGCAGTTATTCATGCGTACGATCTCATAATATCCAATCAGGTTAAAATTAAAGCTGCGGAGGAAGCGTTCTGTTTCGTAGGACGAAGACTGGTTTTCATAGATATCTTGCATGTTGATTTCAATCATCAAGTATCGTATTCGATCTGATTCAAATAAGTTTTGTGCGCCACGAATGACGTTTAAATCAAACCCTTGCGTGTCTGACTTAAGCAAATCTATTCTATCGATTTGATGGCGTGCTGCAAATTGATCTACCGTATCTATCTCAACGCTCTCTACTGCGTTGATTTGAAGTTCCTTTATAGGCCGGACTTCTGCTCCGGTTGGTTCAAGAAGTGAGTTGAATACGCTTTGATCAAACTTATTTAGCAACCCGGTTCCCGGGGTCTCGCCGAGTGCGATTTTATTTAGGATTACTCGGTCGCCGTAATTTTTCGCAACAAGACTCGTAAACGCCTCTGATCCAGGTTCAAATGCCCAGATTGTTGGTGAAGGGAAGCATTTTCGTAGTTCGATTATTGTCTGGCCTTCATTCGCACCGACATCAAAACAAACTGGATCAGGAATTGATATGAGTTGACGAACGTCTGGGAATAGATCTGATCCCGATATACGATCTCGGTGAATTCGCTCCAGACGTAGACCGAAAGGCCTTATCATCAAATTCCCAACACGTTTTAAAGATTGTTTCAATTGCATTAGCAGTTCATCTTTGGACGCAAGATAAAAAATAGAAGATACTAAAAAGTGCTTGCCCAATGGCCACAACAATACCGATCATCAAGACACCTGATACTTGAGTTAAATCGTTTAATAGCGATGCTGCAAACTGCAATATAAAACAATAGGGTATTGCGATGTATGCTGGAGCAATCAGCCCGCGAGACGAGCTCAGGCCGTAAGCGCTTCCCGCGACGAGGCCCGCGCAGCTTCCGATCGCCATTAATACAACCTCGCTGGTTAGACCTGCGTATTTCTCGCCTAGAACGAAAAGGACTTTGCTTGGAAAGAAGTACACAAGCCCGACAATCACGAAGCAAACGCAAAGCAGAATAGCTTGAATTTGTAAAAACCGCGGCAGGATAAGTTTGTTTTCAGCAGGCATCCTTGCAAATCTGGGGACGATAAGAACAGAAAACAAGACACTTATCAGCATGAGTACTGATGATAAACGACTTAACGCTCCAACCTTGGCAATCGCCTGTGGCGTGCCAAAAATACTGATGAGCCAAATCGTGATTTGGCTAGAAAAAGCGAAATATAAGGTATTCGGTAAAATTCGCTTTACGACCACAAGAATCGCCCGGCGCACCTCGGGAGATTCCCGTTGGTGAACATCATGGTATTGGTGACTTAGCTTCCGCAACCTCCGGTTGGCATCGAATTGCGCTAATCCCGAACCGATGATTGCGACCGCTGCGAAAGGAAAGGCAAGTAAGGTCAATGCTGAGGCCGCGAGGCGAATAGTGTTCGACAAAACCTGTATTTTTTGCAACGGAGCAATGTCTTGATGCACCTTGGGTGCGATCTCAAGAAGACTTACCGATAATCCGTAGAAAAACGCCGGAACGATCGATAATAGAAGAATTGTTGATGTCAGCCAGGATGCTCCCTGCTGTCGCAATAGGCAAAAAAGTATCGGCGTCGTGACTAAAAGACTAACAAAGGCAAATTTGCGTCGTAGCGCCATGCCGGTTGCAATTACGGTCCCCATTTTGATTCTGTCCTGCCAAAGTGGTGCGCTTTGAGACATCACGCCGGTCGCCA
>JANODQ010000658.1:0-2070 GCA_031412775.1 Pirellulaceae bacterium
AAATGATTTTGAAATGCTGAATCCCGATTTTACCCCAATTCCGCCAGAGCGGCAGACCATCCCTGACAGCGATACTGTTGGAAGGGGCTCTATCGAAAGAAGCTCTATCGAAAGAAGCTCTATCGAAGAACCCGCACGGACGTTGTCGTCGAAGCATGCAATGGCACCACGGAAGCTCGTGCGTTTGCTGGAAGAGTCGACCAGTCCCATGTACTTGCTCGACTCGAAAGATCGTATTCGGTTTGTGAGCAAGAGATTGCTTGAGCTTCTAACGCCGCTCTCTAAAGGTTTGCAAACCGAGGACCTGCTTGGAGTTGACTGCGGTCAACGAATCCCAAGTGACCTTCATCCCTATCGCGAAATCTGCTCGCTTCTCTCGATTCCCGTGATGGCGACGGGACAATACTCGCCATCCTCGATTGCATGCCTACCGCTGCCGCAAGATTCAACAAAAAAATTGAATCAATGGTCGTCCGTGTTGGTTGTGCCGCTCAATTCTAACGCTATCGCTGAACTGCAGTCAGACAGGAATTCATCAGAACAAAACGTCGGTAAAAACGCAGATAAAAACTCAGATAAAAACGCAAATAAAAACAGCTTCGATAGATCAAGCTTTCGATTGTGCATATGGATCCTAAGCGATTCCCCGTTGGGGGCGAGTGTATCAAGCACTTCAGATTGGCACGACCAAGGGCTTATCCAGTCGATTCTTTTCGAGCAAAGAAAACGCTACTTGAACCTAGACGATTTCGTTTCGTTGATAGGGCCCAGCAACTCAGCAAGACTTGCGATGAGTCAATTGCAAGTCGCGATAGCAGTAGATGCAAATTGCGTCCTGCATGGACCGATGGGTAGCGAGCAACAACGGATAGCGAAGTCGATTCTAGAGCACCGCAGACGACGCCAAGGTCGGTCGCTCAATGCGGTCTTTACATTGCCAATTGAATGTCGTTTGATGGATCGACCGCTGATGTCGGAAATGCTAGAAATAGCGACCGCGTATTTAGATCCGTCATCGCGAAAATCGGACACCTCTTCCATCGACGAAACCCAGGTTAACCTGCTTCTCGATGGTGTAGAAACGCTCGGCGTCGAAGCTATCGAACCGCTTCTGCTGTTTTTGAATCGTTACCCAAGAGTTTGCGTTATCGCAACTGCGGATAATCAATTGCCTCTAATTTACGAGAGTTCAACACAATTTAATTCAACACAATCAACTTCAACACAATCAACTTCAACACAGAAAAGCTCCAGTTCGAATCGCGACATTCGTTCTGATCTCATGGCTGCGATAGGCGTCCTGAGAGTTGATATCCCATCTCTGCAGGAACGCATCGAAGATATCCCTGTTTTGGCCGAGCAAATTCTCGAGCAGATTCGTCACACGACAGGGGCAAAGAAAGCTGAAGTATTATCTCCAACGCTTCGGCGATGGTTGCAGACCTACTCGTGGCCAGGTAATTATTCCGAATTGCATCGCGCAATGACTGCGGCAGTAGCAACTTCCAAAGAGAGTCAGCTTCAAACGCATGATCTTCCGCTGGCGATTCGAACTTTTCCATCTCATGATCTGAAACAAGACGCACCCACGGATTTAGATTTAGACCAATCGCTTGAAAATTACGAGCGCATCATTTTAAAGCGAGCACTTGCTGCTCACCAAAACAATCGTGCCGCTGCCGCTCGTAGCCTGGGTATCTCCAGGTCCAGGCTTCTTCGAAGACTAGAGCAATTGAGTATTGACGCGCCTTCGTCGGAAGAATTTTCGTCAAATTTAGACTTCGATAAAGCATCGCGGAACAAGCACGATCTGGAAACAACAACGCAAGCAAGTAGCAAGACGGCATTGCCAGAACATAACGCAATTCCTCGCGAATCGTCCGGTCGCTCCGCCCGCACTTCAAGTCCTCCTGCTGCGGCAGTCCGAGCCGACAGCCACGACGATCCCGACTCACCGATCTTCGAATCAATTGATTAAGAATGTTGGCTTATATCATCAACATGGATAACGCTGTCGACCGGTGGGCCTCCGTGGAAAGTCGTTTTCGAGCAACGGGAATTCCCTTCGAG
>JANODQ010000659.1:0-3788 GCA_031412775.1 Pirellulaceae bacterium
GAAAGCGAACTTGCCGCAGCAGCAAGTGCTTTTCGACGAGCGCGATCAGCTTTCAGCTTCTCAAAAAATCGCACAGTCAAAGAAGGGCAACTAAGAATGACCGTTGCATTTTTTTCAACGATGTTTAGCATCCGATCCAGAATAAATCCGACAACGCCGATCACAATCACGGCAGCAATCATCGGTCCATACGTTCCGGATTGATATTGATTATTCACGAATGCCCCGATACCGTTTTTCCCAGAAAGCATCTCCGCCGCTACGATTACTAACCAAGCAATACCAAAACTGAGTCGAAACCCCGTAAACATGTATGGCATGGTTGCTGGAAGAAGGATTCTCGAGAACAGTTTCAGTGGCGAAAGTCGCAACACCTTAGCAACATTAAGATAGTCTTGAGGTATTGCCCGAACCCCGACTGCCGTATTGAGAATTGTCGGCCATATCGAACACATTGCGATCGTAAATATACATTGAAGCTGGGTGGCATCTACCTCTTTGTTGTATCGCCTCAACGCGATCACCAAGAGACCTGCCAGAGGAAACCAGGCGAGTGGTGATATTGGTCGCAAAATCTGAAAAACTGGATCAAACATTTTCGCAAAGGTTTGACTCCCACCTAGCATAAATCCAATCGGTACCGCAGCAATAATCGCAATCGTGTACCCCATTAGTACGAGTTGAAGCGATCTCCAAACTTCCAATCCAATACCGTCATAACCTTCTTCCGCGTTTTGCGAAAATGGGTGCACGAAGTATTTGTAACTTTCATTCCACGTGGTAATAGGTGACGGAAAATCACTGAATCCCGCATCTGCATCATAGGTCGCCCATGCCAGAAAACACCAAATCAGGAAGCATACAAACAACCCAATTGAAGGCATTAAAATATTATCTACAAAGAGCGTTTTCCATTTCGCTGTGCTCATGACATTACATTCAGACGATTCCGTATCGAATCTATCGGTCTAGTAAACTAGAACGTTTTAGACGAGGAGCCGTTCCTTGATTGAATTCTGGATATCTACTCGAAGCGCCGCAGCTTCAATCAATATTCCGTTTGTTAGGATTGGTACTGAAGGTCTATCAGTACATGGTCTGGAGAGGTCGATTTCATCGACAATCGCTGTCTGACAACGAAGTGAGTGTCCTTCGTTATTGAAAAAATTATGCAACTCAACGATAGCGAGCTTTAGCCTTTAAGATTATTGATCGCGAAGCTCTTCGCGTAGGCTTCCATGTCGCCCTTTGGATTAAAGGTCACACCATCCATCATGGTCCACGAGGAATCATCTGCTCCGCCGTGCGCGTAGCCGATCTCTTTCATTGCGTCTTCGTAGATGTCTGATTTCATTACGGATTTTGCAATGCCTTCGTAGTTCGGAGTCCCCTCCACCATGCCCCAGCGTCGCAACTGGGTAACCCACCATTTTCCATAAGCAAGCTGAGGGTAGTTGCAATTTCTCGAACTGAAAATCATATAGTTTTCATCTTGCTTGGTCCTGCCGTCGCCATAGTCATAACGACCCAACATTCGTCCGAGGATCTGATTTTTGTCACATTTGATATAGGCATCGCGTGCGACAATGTCACATTGCTCTGGACGATTTTTAAGGTCATCCAACCAGACGCTTGCCTCGTGCAAAGCTTTAAGCACTGCCTTGACCGTCTTGGGGTTTTTATCTGCAAATGCTTGAGTAAAAGCGCAGACTTTCTCTGGATGGTCTTTCCATATTTCTTGTGTTGCGACTGAGGTAAAGCCGACCTTTTCGGCGATCGCGCGAGAGTTCCAAGGCTCACCGACGCAGAAGCCGTCCATCTTGCCAACCTTCATGTTCTGCACCATCTGTGGTGGCGGGATAGTAATCAAATCGACGTCCTTGTCTGGATGAATCCCGCCAGAGGCGAGATAGTAACGCATCCACATCGCGTGAGTTCCAGGCGGAAAAGTCATCGCGAAAGTCGGCTTGTTCCCGGCCTTTGTCGCTGCTTCAACCAATGGCTTTAAAGCGGAGGGATCGGCTGCGACTTTCTTTACCCAGTCCATCTTAAGCGAAATCGCTTGCCCGTTTCTGTTCAGTATCCACGGAGCAATCATAGGTACAGGCTTGATTCCGCCGAGCCCCATCGCACTTGCGATTGGCATCCCCAGTAGCATGTGCGTGCAATCCACATCACCTTTGACCAACGCATCACGAACAGCCGCCCAATTCGCGGGCTTCACGGGTGTTGAAGCTAATCCGTACTTTTTAAACAGACCCTTTTCATGAGCGATCACGAGCGGCGAACAGTCGGTCAAGGCGATGAAGCCAAAGTTGAGTGTTGACTTCTCCGGCGCATCTGAGGCGTAGACCGCCGGGGTAAAGGCAGGGAAGGTTACCGTGCTGGCAGAGACTCCGGCGATCGCTGCCGCCTTTAGAATTTTTCGACGAGGAACATTTGAAGAGACCTCTCCATTGAACGATTTGTCTACAACTGGCTGACCTAAAGATATTTCCATTAATTCAAACCTCTTATGAGTGGCTGACAAGAATTTTGCGACCTAACGAATTAACCTAAGTAGTCAGTCAGCCTTTATGGAGAGGGAGCTGTGTTGACTGGCAGTGATCGATTTCAACTCACACCGCTTCGAAGTAGTTGTTCTGCACTTGAGATGCCACGGGCTATTACAGAAAGCCTGGAAACCCGTCATTTTAGGCCGGTATGCGTTGTGGAGAGACCTGGCCGGGATTCTAAAGTCACTTTATCCAACACTAAAAAAAGCAGCAATAAAATCAATCGAAAACAAATGCCAGTTTTCGCAGCATCACAAAATCGCGGGTGCCCCTTTTTCACTGCGATTTACAGGAGCAAACTATGGCCACCAGAGCAAAACCAAGCCACGACGTGATGGGTCTTGCGGTGCATAGCAGCCCATCGTGGTCGGAGTTTTCGTACCATACACTCACCGCATGTCGCTATACTTGGTTGGTTGTGGAGTCGATAGAGAAATGGTGTTCCTTAAAGTCACTAAGTGTTCTTTACTAATAATGATGATTTGCCGCGATTTGCTTTTAAACAAACTTCATGAGTCTCATGGGATTCCAAACGACAAAGCGATGCTTCAGTCTCTAATCTTTTGCTTTCTTTGCATTCTCTCACCAATGACGTGTGCAGCGTTTGCGGAAAGCGAAAGCGGGGCGGCTTCTGGTTCTTCGGTACCTCCGTCACCCGAAAACAGGCCTAACGAAGAGTTCATTCAACAACCTGTTTCAACTCTCATAGAAAAGATTCAAAGTGATTCCTATGCTTCGCGGGAGATTGCTTATCAGTTGCTTCTGTCACGACCGGATGAGGCTATTGCTCCGATTGAAGCGGCACTTTCAAAAGTAGATCACGATGCCGCGAATCGCTTGATTCGCTTGCTGGGGACTTGGGCAACACGACCCGATTCGGGAAAGGGAATTCAGGCGTGGGAAGCACTGCAACGACTTTCTTCAGGTGGCGTTACCACCAATTCTCAACTCGCTCGTTACCATTCCACAGCGATCGCACTTGAACAATCCGAGGTTGCCTCCAAAAAGCTCAAGGGGCTGTCCGCATTTATCGGTACCGAAATGATCCAGGTTGTAACGGCTGCCAAGTACGACCTCTGCATACTTCGCATTGATGATACTTTTCGAGGCACCGCAGAGGATCTGCTAGCAACCAGATGGTTATTGGAGCCTGTATTGGTTCGTCTGGATGGAAAACGAATTGATCGTAGCTGGTTGGAAAAGATCGTCGATATGCCTAACGTCAAGACGGTC
>JANODQ010000660.1:0-8056 GCA_031412775.1 Pirellulaceae bacterium
AAGTAAGTAAACAAACACTGGCCAGACCGAATGGAGGGCCATTCCTCGGGGAGTGGTTCCTTGACCTTAATAATCAATTCGGCTCGAGCGAAAACATCCGCTCCTGTAGCTACCATTTCAGCGCCGGCTTTCAGATAGTCATGGTCGGCCAAACCCGAGCCGATTCCAGCGTTTGATTGCATGATCACTTGATGACCGCGAGTGACTAACTCTTCCACGCCGACCGGCAACATGGCAACGCGATACTCGTCTTCTTTAACTTCTTTCGGAACTCCGACAATCATTGATTAAGTCCTGTTAAGCGTTCGTGTTAATGAATAAGTCTCTGCATTGTAACGTTTGCCCTAGTGTTAGTTCGGCTTGGATTGATTACTCTTTAGGAATTACGCGAACACCCGCTACAAGTGCGAAAAACCATTTAAAAGCCAATGAATTCCTCTCAAATTCGCATAGTTCCCACCCGCCCAGTCGAGATTGGTCGATTTACGATTACTACGGGAACGCCAACGCTCTCCGCCATGGCAATGGTTCCCGGTAGTCGAGTTCAAGGACGAGGAAACTGGCTTTTCTGTTACTGGTTTTTCATGAGGTTCTGTAGCATCAGGGTTGGGGCTGCCGAATTGGTACAGTATTCATTCGGGGGTCGATTGGCGTCACGTTGGGTGAGCGTGCTGCTCTTGGTGACTAGTTGCTTGCTGCTGATGTCGGCTGTCGGCTGCACTGATACGTCTTCAACAAAATCTACTTCAGAGGGCGATTACGATCCGAGTGAATCAACTGCAATGGGCACGTTAGCATCTGGCACATCCTCGACGGACAGTCCTTTAACCGTCTCTCATGTTCCGCTTCGGATTTGGGCAGATTTACCGCAAGAGGTTCTAGATGCGATCGCTCGTCGATGGAAAAGCCATTCGGAGCAACCGATAGATCTCCAGCCGATGAACACCTATGACTTGCTGAGCGAGTCAACCAAATCAGATAGCGGTTCATCTAAGTCGAAACCTCAAGCCGATGTTTTTCTGATTGAATCACGCTGGCTCGCAACCTTTGCAGACTTGAGATGGGTTCGCCCTCTTCCATCCTCGCTACTACAATCCGTTCCAAACGTTGCTCATTGGAGACGTGTCGCAACTTACGGACAACGCACCTGGGGAGTTCCATTAGGTACAAATTTTCTCGTTTCTATCGAAACATCCGAGAAAAACGGAACGATATCTTCTGCTCCCGATTCCCCAAAACTGATAGCTCAAGATGATTCGCGAGAAAGCATTGATTGGATTGTCGCTCGTTTTCTTTTGAGTGCTGCTGCCGACAACCCTTCGCCAGGCGATTCGACTTTTCTCTTCAAGCCCATCGGTGCAAAATCACGTTTAAATGAGGCTTGGCTAGTCGAAGTCGCGACCAAGTTTGCGGAAGCATCTACGAAGGAATCATCTGCCGAGAATCTGTTCAGCTCTGCCGAAGTCGCGTGGGATGGAACACGACAAGGCGCGTTAAAACAGGCGCATGGTTGGCCAGCAGCAAACAATCATTTGATCGAAACTAAGTCGGCTTCTGAAAAAGATTCGTTGAGCCAAAACCAGCAGGACTTTGTGGTGACGGCTCCGAAAACATGGACGGATTCGGGGAGAACGCTGCTAGTCGTCCTCTCGCAAACCAATCGACAATCGGCTGCCTCCGAGCGATTTATGAACTGGCTCAACGACGACGTCCAGCGCCAGGCGCTTGCCGGAGTCACATCGCGAATCAAGCCGCTCCCTGAGAATCAACGCAAAGTCACCGAGAGACCTGATCGTGACAGCTATCACCGATTGATCGCTTCAGGTGTGAACGAGCGATATGTTTCGGTGGAACTTCAATTCGCGGGAGCAGAGCCCTACAGAAACGCGTTAGGTAAGGCACTCACTAAAATTGTTCGACAAGAACTATCACCACAAGAAGCATTGCGAGAATGCCACATCCAATGGGAAGCTTTGACCGATCAAACCGGGCGAACCAAGCTACAACGCTCGCTTTACCTATCTCTCGATTTGGCTAAGTGGGAATGAGTTAATTACACATCACCGCACGTGAATACCCTGAATCGAGGGAGATGAAAATAGAATTTTTCCTGAGCCGTAGCCTCGGGTGCTATCTGGCAAGTTGTAGTACAGTCGAAACCCCTGGCTAACGCCATCGGCTCAGGTTTTGTTAGACCACCCGGTACCGGCGATTGCTCTGCTAACTTGTTAGCCAAGCTGGAAGCTCGCCTGCTTCGGGAAGTTCGATCATCTTGACCTTCTCGATGCCACCCACTTTCAAAAGTGCATCGAGCGCTTCCTGAGGCGGTGTACTGTCTAGGTTCAGAATGCCGATTGCGTTCCCGCCCGGCTTTTCGCCTTGTCGACCTACCGACATTTGAGCAATGTTCACATTGTGTCCACCAAAGACGGTTCCTACGGCACCAATAATGCCTGGGACATCTTGATGAATGAAGAAAAGCATTCGACCATCAAGATAAGCTTCTAAGCGGCAGTCGTTCAGCGAAATAATCCTTGGCATGTTATTACCAAAAATCGTAGCACCGGCTCTTAACTTCTGACCATCGCCGCTTACTTCTGCCGACATAGAAGAACTGAAAGCGCCCGGCTCGTGATTACGATTTTCAGACAGTTCAATACCCCTTTCACGTAGCAAAAGCTCGGCGTTAATGATGTTAACTTCTTCCGACATTGCGGTTTCTAGGAGACCTGCACAGAAGGCTGCTGTGAGGAGTTTCGTATCGCGATTGCATACTTCACCACGATAAGTCAGCTTCACGCTCGAGATGCTTCCAACGTGCCATTGAGACATCAGTCGTCCAAGTCGATGACCGACATCCAAATAACCGCGAATAGATTCAAGCGTCTTCGGATCTAAGGCTGCGACATTGACTGCGTGTCGTATCTCGCCTGTCTTGAAGAAGTTGATCAGCAGGTGAATTCCTTCAATCGCAACTTGAGTTTGAGCTTCTTCCGTACTTGCTCCTAAGTGAGGTGTGCAAACAACGTTTGGCATCCCAAAAAGCGGGCTGTCTGTACATGGTTCGGTCTCAAATACGTCTAACGCAACGCCGCCAATTTTTCCGCTCTTGAGCCCCTCAATCAACGCTGCTTCTTCGTAGATGCCGCCACGCGCACAGTTGATCAACCTTACGCCCGACTTAAGTTGGTTTAGCTCCTTCATCCCAACGAGGTACTTCGTTTCGTTTGTCAGTGGCGTGTGGACCGTGATGTAGTCAGCTTTGGGAAGCAGATCCGCAACGGTGGGGGCTCGCTCGACACCGAGCTTTGCCGCTTGCTCATCAGTGAAGAATGGATCGAAGGCAACGATTCGCATCCCGAAGGCTAAGCCTCGAATTGCTACTTCTCGTCCGATTCGTCCCATTCCAATCACGCCAAGGGTCTTGTCAGCCAATTGCGTCCCCATGAACAACTTGCGATCCCACTTACCGGCCAACAAGCTCGCGTGAGCAGGTGCGATACTTCGCGACAACGCCAACATCAATGCGAAAGCATGCTCGGCTGTGCTGAGCGTGTTACCGGCTGGTGTGTTCATAACGACAATGCCAAGACGCGTCGCTGCGTTCTTGTCGATATTGTCGGTGCCGACGCCAGCTCGCACGATTGCCTTGAGCCGCTTAATGCCCTCGAGCGATTCGGCTGTGATTTTAACACCGCTACGGACGATCGCGCCATCGAATTCATTCAACGACGCTCGCAGGGCATCCCCTTTTAATCCAAGTCGAACTTCATACTCGAAGCTCGCATCTTGGTTAAGCAGGTCAAAGCCTTCTTGAGCGATTGGGTCTAAAACTAGGATTCGAAACTTAGCCATTTTTAACTACTAAATGAGGGGCTGTAATCAATGATTAAATCAGATGGATGACGCTGAAATCACCCGTTCTTGTTTGCAAACTCGGTCATGTATTCTGCAAGTAACTTGACACCTTCCATCGGCATCGCGTTGTAGATGCTCGCACGAATACCACCAACGCTACGATGACCTTTAAGTGAATCTAAATCGCAAGCTTCGGCCCCTTTTAGAAATGCTTTTTCAAGCTCTTCGGTTGCGAATTTAAAAGTCACATTCATCAAAGACCGCGAGTCCTTTTGAGCGTGCCCAATAAACATCTTCGGAAAATTATCGATGACGCTATAAACCGTAGAAGCTTTCTCGTGGTTCACTTTTAGCATCGTATCCAGTCCGCCAATCGTTTCTTCAATCCACTGTGTTACCAATCCTAAGGTGTAGATGGCAAACGTTGGCGGGGTGTTCCACATCGAGCCTTCAGCAGCATGATTCTTGTAGCTCAAATACCCGGGAAGATTGTCTGTGGATCGCTCCAGTAAGTCCTTGTGAATGATGACCACGGTAACACCCGCGGGGCCAGCGTTCTTCTGTGCGCAAGCATAAACGAGGCCGTACTTGCTGATATCCATGGGGCGATACAAAAAGTCCGAGGAACAATCGGCGACCAGCGGTGCAGGCGAACTGAGATCGTTTTGAAATTGCACACCTTGAATGGTCTCGTTCGTCGTCATGTGCACATAGCCTGCGTCTTCTCGGATCGATAGCTCACGGCTAGACGGAAGCCGATCATAATTAGTCGACTTGGCATCATAGATCGTTTCAACAGCTCCCTCTTTCTTGGCTTCGCCTACCGCATATTTACCCCAAGTGCCAGTAATAATGTACTGAGCGACTGCTTGGCCATTACCGGATTTGTCTTTCGCTCCACGAAGCAGATTGATCGGGATCATCGAGAACTGGAGCCGTGCACCGCCCTGAAGAAACAAAACTTCGTGCGAATCGGGAATCTTCAGCAGTCGAATCAATCGTTGCCGGGCGTTCTCCTGGATTTCAATAAACTGCTTGCTTCGATGGGAAAGTTCGAGGATCGACGCACCGGCCCCCGGCAAGCAAAGCATTTCATCGCGGACGCGTTCCAGTACGGGCACAGGCAGCACTGCCGGTCCTGGGGAAAAGTTATAAAGTCTCTTCGCATTGAGATTTGCGGCAGAAGCAGTCATATTCAGAAGGGCTGTAAAAAAGAGGATTACGAAACCGTAAACCACTAATTTTAGGCCCATCACGCTTTTTGCGATAGGATCCCCTGTCGGCAATATCCTACAGCCTGCACGAATCGACTGCGAGTTTCGACTGCGAGTTTCGACTGGGGCTTTCTACTGCAACTTCCAGCCGAATTTTTGTCAGCCACCACAACACGGTTTAGATTCCCGAGTTGGCGAGCATTTAATTCAATCGCATCGAACCTACGCAACGCGTCGATACGCCGCAGTCGCGTAAAAGCTTTGGATAGCCGAAACGACTGTTCTCTGCTCGTCGATCGTCAATTCGGGGTAGATCGGCAAATGCAAAATCTCAGCCGACGCACGTTCAGTCTCTGGAAGACAGCCTTGAGCATATCCCAGCGATCGATAGCAGTCCTGCATGTGCAAAGGAATTGGATAGTAAATCTCCGCCCCGATTTTGCGGTCTTGCAAGTGCGCCTTCAAAGCATCACGCCGACCCTCTGGCACTCGAATTCCGTATTGGTTCCATACGTGAAATGCCCCGGGAGTAATCTTTGGAAGCTGAAATTGCTCGTGTAGGCCGGCTTCAGTAAACCAAGCGTCGTACCTGGCGGCATTCGCTTGACGAGTATGTGTGTAGTCATTGAGGCGATTCATTTTGACGTTGAGTACGGCTGCTTGAATCGTATCCAGTCGACTATTGATCCCAATCACACGATGGTGATATCTAGGCTGCATCCCAAGAGATGCGTACAGCCGAAGCTTGGCGGCCATCGCATCGTCTTGGCAAGTAAGCATCCCTCCGTCACCCATACCGCCGAGATTCTTCGTCGGATAGAAACTGAAGCAGCCGACCGCACCCCAGGCACCTGCATGCCGCCCTTGATAGGCCGCTCCAATCGCTTGAGCCGCGTCTTCGATGACTGCAATTTGGTGTGATTCAGCAATCGCACAAATTTCATCCATCGCAGCACATTGTCCAAACAAGTGAACAGGAATGATCGCTTTCGTGCGAGGCGTAATCGCATCTCGAATAGCTTCCGGCGAGACGTTGTAAGTCTCCGGATCGATGTCGACAAAAACAATCTTCGCGTTAACTCGACTCACGCAAGACGCGGTAGCGAAAAATGTAAAGCTAGGCAAAATCACTTCGTCGCCGGGCCCAATTTCCATCGCCATTAACGCAAGCAACAAGGCATCAGACCCCGAAGCGCAGCTAATCGCATGCTTGGTCTGCGAAACACCCGCGACCGTGCACTCAAGCTCGCCAACCTCAGGCCCATGCAGAAATCGACCGCTATCGACAACTTTCGTAATCGCTGCAATGACTTCATCACGAATGGCCGAGTTACCGCGATTAACATCTAAAAGCGGTACTGGAACCTCCGCTTTACTGCCTTTGTCTTGCGAATCAACAGCAAACGGATTCCTGAAAAATAACTGAGGACGATGCGGCGAGTTCATGGAGTTCCTTTCCAACGAGTGACAAACGAACCCATGGAAAATAACGAAAGCAAAAGCCCCAAGTCAAGGGAATTTTCGCCGCGTTGCCTCATGACTTTACAACTAGCTCAAGTTCAGAACGTGCCAGAGAAACAGAATCGCCCACAAAGCAATCGCTCTTTAGTGCTTGCTAAACCAATTTTCCGCGCACTCTAAAGAAGAGCGAAACCGAATCCCTCTGTGTCCTCTGTGCCTCTGTGTTTCAACTCTTATTCGTAACCACAATCAACCCGAATTGCACTGTCGATAGACTAAGATTTCAATCGACGAGTAAAACAAGATCGCCCGCATTTTCTGATGATCAAACTGCTTGTAAACCATTTACAAGCATTCCAGAGATCATTTATGAAACACAGAGACACGGAGGGCACAGAGAAAACGCCAAACATCCTCTGTGTTTCAAACCTTACTCGTAATCATTGATAATCCTGCGTACGCCATCGACCAACTTCAATTCATGAAAATTAATCAATAGCCCCAACCTCAGTTTTAGCAATCGAAGGTGAGAAAGCGTCTGAGCTTCATCCACCGGATGGATGGCAGTCTTCGCCTTCAACTCCACGACAATCACTCCATTAACGATCAAGTCTGCACGAAAGCCGCATTCCAAATGCACTTCGTCATAAATCACAGGCACCGGCCGCTCCTCTTCAACAGAAAAGCCTCGCTTTCGAAGTTAATAAGCTAAACACTTCCGGTAAGCGGACTCATGTAAACCAGGCCCCAATCGTTGGTGAACTTCAATTGCAGCCCCAATGATCGCGTGTGACAGTTCATTCAATTCCATCATTCAAGCCCTTTACGCTCAAACACTAAAAGTTCAGTGTAGATGCCGTTCCTCCTCTGTGTTCTCTGTGCCTCTGTGTTTCAAATCCTAATTCTTGTAAGTCGTTGCTTATTATTACATCAATGACTTGATTTGATGTGATTGAATACGGCTCATTAAGCCCTGCAAAGCCGGTTAGTAGCTTATTCTTCTTCGTCATCGTCTTCGCCTTCTTCTTCCAGTTCTGCAAATACAAAGGCGGCTCGCACAGGGGCTGGCATGGGGGAATCGGCTCCGCGAACGCTTCGCCATACGATATCCCCGAGCAGCAAATCGTCGGCAGCGTCTTCAACAGCGAAGTTCATCTTCTCTGACTCGATCGCTCCCCATGCCTTCGACGTGTTTTTTGCATCCAAGTCGACACGAGCGGGCAACGGAGTATACGGACGAAGATCGGGTGTCTTTCCGAAACTTGCATACATCGGATTCGCGGCAGCATCGAATTGGGTCATTGGCTCCATACCTAGAATCAGCTCCATCGATCTCAACATACTTGAGGTGGTATAAAGAGTTGAATCGACAGTCCCACGTCGGATGTATGGGCTTATTGCTAGGGCGACAGTTCGATGCGCATCCACGTGATCTGAACCATTTTGAGCATCGTCCTCTATGACGAAAATCGCGGACTCGGCCCAGTACCGGCTCTTGGAAATCGTCTCGACAATTTGGCCTA
>JANODQ010000661.1:0-4878 GCA_031412775.1 Pirellulaceae bacterium
AATGTCATCGGGCCCAGACAGACCGGTGCTTACGGAATGGTGCTTCCAAGATTCGTCGAATCCGCCATGTCAGGCAATCCAATTATTGTTCACGACGATGGCAATCAACAACGTTGCTTTGCACACGTCGCGGACGTGATCGCGGCGGTTGTTACTCTCACCGAGACGCCAGCCGCGTACGGAAGAGTCTACAATATTGGCTCAGATTCCCCGGTGTCGATTTTAGAACTCGCAAAACACGTTCAAGAAATCATCAATCCCGAAGTGAAGATCGAATATCAGTCTTATACAGCAGCCTATGATGCCGACTTCGAAGACATACGACGTCGTGTGCCGGACTTAACTCGCATACGAAGCACGATCGACTACAAGCCGATGAAAGACTTAAGCACGATTATCAAAGACGTGTGGAAGGAAAAGTTGCGATAGTTTTTTGAGTGCGGTGACTTGTCGCCGCTTTTCTTGCGAGATGTTCTGAGAAGAAAGAGATTCACTCCGCAAGTTAACTTGATTGCTTGGGGGTACGTTGTTAACGTGCTAGGAACCCGGTCTTTGCAATTAAGTCGCTTTCCCCAAAGCTCCGCCGAAGCGGAGCACTCCAAAGGGAGCACTTCAAAGTTTTGCTAGCCCGCTTTTCTTGCTTCGCGTGTGATGATATTCGATCCTTGTCCCTTTGGAACCGTACGGTCCATCAACGCGGCTTCGTCTTTTCCATCACCGTCGAAATCTCCAACGATCGCTTGGTCGCCTTCGCCTTCGAGTTCATACACGCGATCGGTGATGTCCAGTTGCTGATTTCTATTGCTATCAACAATCATCTGGTTGCCACGTATCACCGCGACTTCGTCGACTCCATCGCCGTCGAAATCGCCGACAACTGCAATATCGCCTGGCTTTCCAAACTCGAATTGCTTATCAATATCTTGCGTGAACCGACCATCACCGTTGACATCTAATCTCCATTTTCCACCATTGAAGATACCGATCGTACTGATCCCTCCACCATTGAAATCACCTGTAATAGGTTGATCCTCTTTAATACCGAAGCGGAAAACGTGGTCGATAACATCGGAACGTCCAGGGCCGAGGATAGATCGCTGCAAAAGTCGTTCCTCATCGAAAATCACTTTGGTAGTGATGTCAGTGGCGATATCGAGTTTGCTTGTCGCCGATTCATTTTCGCTCTCGATTCCTATCGGGAGTTCCTCGGGGGGAAGATTCTTCGGCTTTGTGATCAAGTGATTTTCTGGATCTGGAATGCCCGGTTCGTTTTCGAGCGATTTGTTATCGCTTGCCCATTCGGGCCCGAAGATCCCAATGTCATCTTTTCCGTCGCCATCCCAATCGCCGATCACGGGAAGGTCTTCCTTAGCTCCAAGCTTGGCCCACATATCGCCTTTATCCCAACGGCCATTACCGTTGATGTCGATCAGCCATTCTCCTTCGAGAAAAAGCGCGAGCTCATCTTGCCCATCACCATTAAAATCGCCTGCAAGTGGCGTTGCACCATCGACATCAAACGCCTGTCGACGCTTTGACTGCATTTTGTTTTTCTCGGTCGACACGAAGGTCCACTGACTTGGATTTGCTTCGTCGATTGTCCAAGTTTGCGAATCGAGGACCGCTGTCGATCCAGCCAATCTTTGACGCGTCAACGGCTTTCCTACCACCGACCCTCGAGGCATTCCCGCATTGATGATGCTGAGGTGCCACGAGTACTGGGCGTTGATTCCGCCTGCGACTAAAAGAGGGAGAACCTCGGGTCCGGAAGGTGGTGCCATCAACATTCGCTCGAATGGCGGTGTTGGATTTCCATTGACCGGAGGCGGTACAAACGGAGGTTGCTGAGGCGGGATCGGTGGTGCTGGCGGACGGGGTGGTTGCGGTGGTTGCGGTGGAGCAACTGCCACCAAGATCTCGCTAAAGTTGTTATTCACGGAGACTTGTCCGGCTAGAATGTCGATCCGCAAGATCGCATTATTGCGCGGATCGGTCGCTGCATCGGTGCGTAAGTTGTCCAATAAAAACTGCTGTGATGGGTCTGTAAGTTCGTCTTCGCTATTTACCGAAAAACCACCTGTTGAACCCGGTGTGTCTAGCCCGTCGAAATAGCCCTTAGGCTGTACTTGATAGACGTGATAACTTCCGTCTTGTAAACCAGTAAACTCAAAGTACCCATAGTCATCGGTCACGATTTGAATGAACTCGGTTGTATAGCTACCGGGTATGGCGGCCGTGCT
Source organism: Pirellulaceae bacterium (assembly GCA_031412775.1). Lineage (GTDB taxonomy): Bacteria > Planctomycetota > Planctomycetia > Pirellulales > Pirellulaceae > JAIYDQ01. The sequence continues at coordinate 2,241 of JANODQ010000661.1, forward strand.
TCGGATCTTTTCCCCAGACAAACGACGTAGTTCAAGCGTCACACCCTTGATGGGCGTATCGTCGGCAGACTTCAAACCATCGCGCAAGGGTCGAAGCTTAGGCGGTGGCTGTCCATCGGTAGTCACCAAAGTTGCACCATCTTGAAACACATAGCCCGAGATCATTGCCGGCGGCATCTCGGTAAAGTTGTACTCGACTAACGACTGTCCACTGAAGAGAGGAATTGTCGAAATCGTATCGTTAGTTCGGATGATTCCTCCACCGGTGCCCACGTACTCTGGACCGTCAAAATAATCGACGGGCTGAACTTCGCGAACTGAATACTGGCCCGGCGTCAGTCCATCAAAGCGATAAAAACCATCTTGATTTGTTGTCGTTGTTTGAACGACGGCCCCATCGCGATCGATCAGTTCCACTCGGACGCCTGGCAGTTTTGTTTCATCCGGTTGTGGCAATCCATCTTTGTTGGGATCGATAAAAACGGTCCCGCTAATCGAACCCGTTCGAAGCTCGCCGAAGTCGTAGTTGATACCGTTTCTTCCAGCTTGTAGAACGATCTGAGAAAATGTATCCGACGCCGAGTTAACTAAACCAACTGTTGCGCCTAAAATTGTCCCAACCTGATCTTTGCCATCGATATAGCCTACCGGTTGCGATTCAACAATCGTGTAAGTCCCCGACTTTAAGAAGCCAAAGGAGTAAGCTCCTATTGCATCTGTTAATTGTTCTGCGACCTTAATGCCATCGCTATCAAAGAGCTCGATTCGAACACCAGCAATCATCCGCTCGGTGCTCTGCCGAATTCCGTCATCGTTCGCATCCTCAAAGACATGTCCTGAAAGACTGGCTGGCATTTTTTCGCAAAAGTCATAGTTCACGCCATCTTGTCCAGGACCAACTGTTACACTGGTTATTCGACTAGAACCAACCGTTACACCGGTAGTCTGCCCATTTATACTGCCGACTTTTGCACCACCGTCAATCACATTTGCCGGAGTCGTCTCAACAATTGTGTAGACTCCCGACGGGAGCTTATCAAATCGATATTTTCCATCGACGTCCGTTTGTGTCGTCGCCATAAGAGTTCCACTCGCGTTGAGCAACTCAATTTTCACTCCCGCGATAGGCTCTTTCGATCCGGGGAGTATCGAGAAGCAATCGAACCCCGGTAGGCTCAAGCAAACCTGACCAGAAAGCGACGACGGAGGCAACTCGCCGAAATTGTATTCCGTTCCAACGTCCGAACCATTGAGCAAGATTTCGGTCAACTGATCATTCAGCACGTACTGACCGCGGCCAATTCCGCCGACACGTCCGACGGTATCTTTCCCGTCGAAATAATCGGCTGGCTGTGAAAGCTCGATGATTCGATAAGTTCCCGGCGGCAGATTAGTAAACTCGTAGGAACCGTCGGCACGAGTCCTGAAAGTTTGTGTGGCTACGGGAAATAGCGTATTGATGCCGACGAGTTGAACATCGACGCCATCAATTCCAGCTTCTGATTGTTCACGCAGGCCGTCGTCGTCCGAGTCGACATAAACAAATCCGCTAACGCGGGTAGGTAGAGCCTCTGCGAAATCAAGCCGCGTAACTCTTTGATCACCCAGCGGGATTACAATCTCGGTGAGGATGTCTTTATTGTCAGCAACCGATTGCCCTGTTGGAGTGGTCCCATTGATTACGCCCGGAGTTGCGCCAACGCTGAAGTAGCCGCTGGGCTGCGTTTCACGAACTTGATAGGTGCCTGGCGGGAGTTTGAGATTCAACCCGAACTCATAGTTTCCTTGTGCATTGGTTGTGGTCTTGAAGCCAGTGGTTACATACTGGTTTCCCTCTTTGCGAAACAATTCCAGAGTGACTCCTTCAAGAGGTTGATCACCCGGGTCGCGAACCAGATTGACGTTGTTGTCAACGAAGACCGTACCCGCTATCGAGATAGGTTTCGGAATTTGCGTAACAGTGAACGCGGTTCCAGCCGTTCGATCTCGAAGCCCACCCGCATCGTCGGCAGGTAACTGAAGATTGCCCGGAGCGATCAACGCGTCGTAGCGATTCATGTACGTGGATTGACCTTGGATATCTTCATAGTTGGGAGCCTTAAAAAAAGCATCCAACTTGCTTCCCTGGAATTCAACTCCAGAAGCGATCGGATCGAGACCGTCGTTAATCGTGTTCAGATCCTGCGGCCCTGTCGGACTATAGATTTGAACTTCATCAACATCGATTGAGAAGACAAGCAAATCACCAGCATAGAAATTTTCGAACGTGAGAATCAATTGCATCGAGCCATCTGATACAGAGGCCGTAACTTTTGCATTGGGGTCGCGAGCTACAAAACGCTCGATTTTAAAACCATACGAGTGATCTGCTCCACGCCCTCCGTCAACCGTATCAAAAAGGTTGTCGCCTCGAGAAATCCCAGTAACGTCTTGATCGGTGTTGACGATAATTTTCGTCAGCTGTGTATTAGCCGCACCGCCAGTGAAGCTGATATACAGGTCATCCCCGTGAAAATCGCTTCCAATGTCCGACTCGACATAAACACCACCGACCCAAATCGGCGCAGCATCAAACATGCATCGCTTCTCTAGCGTTTCGAAAGTCGTCTTTCGCGAGACTCGCTTTGGCAACTCGGTT
>JANODQ010000662.1:0-12201 GCA_031412775.1 Pirellulaceae bacterium
CTTTAGCGGTACCCCCTTATTCATGGCACCAGAACAGGCGACTCGTTACGAAGAAGTAGATCATCGATCCGATATCTATGCTCTTGGGATTGTCGCTTATTTCATGGTCACCGGAACGACTCCGTTTGCAGATGCGAAAACGATTAATTTAATCATCGCTCACGCTACACAGGTGCCAACACCTCCGAGCGAGAAGAACCCGGATGTTCCATATGATTTCGAAGCGGTGATTCTCCGATGCATTGAAAAGCAACCCGATGATCGCTTTCAATCAGCAACGGAACTTTACGATGCATTGCAACAATGCTTGCCCAGCGACCGATGGACGCCTAGCCAAGCGAAAGAGTGGTGGCAAAAGAATTGGGTTTCGTAACTACCAATTAACCGATACGCGACTCGTTCCCGTGGGCGTCAACCTTTTTCCGGTTCGACAGAGTCTTCCGTGATTTTAGGAATTGCGACTGGATCGCCGAGCTCTTGCAGATCCAGATCATCAAAATCGGTATGATCGATTTCCCATCGCAAGGTGAGATAAGCCGCTGCGGTTGCTGTCCAGAAAAACGAAATAACATAGGCTGTTCGGAGACTGCTTAGGACTGACTGCAAACTATCGAAGATCGACCCTTGAAGAGTTGTCGGTCCGTTAGATACTGCCTTTAACAAGTCACCACCATAGCCGACCGACATCGCTGCAAGAAAAATTGTTTCGCCGCAATCCATCAGAAAATCAAAAACCCAAAACCCGAGCGTTCCGACACTGCTTGCGACGACAAGAATACACAACACTGACATCGGTCGCTGAAAGAGATACGCAGCGGCTCGCGAAAGACCGTCAAAAGCATCTGCTCCTTTTTCCGACACGATGGCACAAACGCTCAACGGAAATCCCAGGACAGCCATTACGACAATCCAACCCATACCAAGCATGACAATTATGCTAGGGAACGCAGCAAGTAAAGCAATTGTTTGACCAATCCCTCCGACTCGCGAGACGTATCCCAAAACCAGGGGTATCAGAGCCAACATGGCAACCGTTGCAAACGGCATAAGGATAGACCAAACAATCGATCGCCATCGTGCAAGGACCAGCTTGAACGATGGTATCCAACCCACCGATGTTCTCACGCCCAACTCCATCACGCTTCGTCTTGCAATCAAGCCGCCAGCAAAACCCCAGATTGCAATTATCGATAGCACGTAAGTCACGCCAAAGGCCACCTTTCGAATCGTCCATGGCTCAGAAAGAAAGATGGAAGTCATGTAGCTACGCAGTTCCGGTAGCGGCGAGAAAAAGGCAGCCCACAACCACGTCTCGCCGGCCGTGTTTATACCAACGGAGGCTCCAGGGATAGCATTGACTTGCGCAGGAACAACTTCGACGAACTCTGGGGAAAAGCAAACCATGCAGGCTTGCCAGCTCAAAGCTGAAAGCCCAATTGCGATCAGGCAAACAAACAAATGAGAGCTACGCCAAGATATGTGCACGCTTTGCGAAATCAGCCGCCACCACGGTGTCGATCGGTACCAGTCCACTTGTGTGCGAGGAATCCCCACCGTGCCGTCGCGATCGGAAGAAACGGGGCTTTTGGAACTCGCCTCGCCGTCGTTAACCAACGGTAACGCTTGCGACGCGACAGAATCCAAGTCGGTTTGTGTAGATGAAGAAATATCCGATGGCAACGAAAAATACCTTGATAAAGCGAAAAAACGTGGAGCAGAATTAGGAGTTATTCCAACAACAATCCAATATTATAGCAATACAAGTCGGAACGCGGCACAGGCCACACATGTGGCTTATACCCGGGAAAAACACTGCAGGTAGTCTTGCGATTGTTCACTCAAACCGAATTTCGCGAACGTTGGATCTTTCTTCCATATCGGGGCCACCATCAGTCGGTTCGTAGGGAAGCCCAATTTCCTCTTCAACCCAACGTCCCAGATCGATTAACTGACACCGATCGCAACAAAAAGGCATCGACTTCGGCACGGGATTGGTGGCAAACTTTTTGCCGCATGACGGACATGCTAAGTAGCTTGATTTCTTTTTCATGATCAGAATTCTATCAACTTGAAAGTCGAAAGACCAAAGGTGCATACCTTTTTTATGAAGATCTTTTTGCGGATCCGAACTTGTATTGCGAATAAAGTTCACTGGTTGGGACATCGACGGCGAGTGAAAGCAAAGCCCGTGAATTTAGAGTACGGTGAATTTGGAGTATGGTGACTTTGCGGTGTTTGGATCATCTAGGTCAACCAAGAAATCGGCGATAGAAATAAAGTTGTCAGAAACAATATCTGCTTCGCTGACTTTCTTTATCCTTGGAAGCTCCTCGGATTGAACTGACAAACCGGCATAATTTCTTATTCGAGTTGAAACGAAAACTAAACGATCAAGTCATCGATTATTGCCTAAATTTCGCGATAGCTCTGGCCTACACGAAGATCGCTTTTTTATTAGAGTATGATGCGATTTGAAGTACAATTTTGGTGCGTCGTTGCAGAAACTGCGGGTCGAAAATGATAGGCAGATTAAGTCACATTTCGTTTCTATTATGAAAAACCACCTTGATTCTCGAAGCGATTATTACAACGGAAAATTTAGATGGAACGATACACGTTGCACCGATGGGGCCGTATGTTTCGGATGATCTTTTGCAATGGACTTTGAAACCGTTTCAAACCTCAAAGACCTTTCAGAATTTGCATCGTACAAATCGTTGCGTCGTTCATGTCGTCGATGACGCGTTGTTGCTTGCAAAAGCAGTAATTGGGCAGGCGAACGACTCGCCCTCGCGATTTGTTGAAAGTGCAGGTTTTATACTTTTGGGCGGCTGTCACTGGTATTCGCTCTCGATCGAATCGTGGGACATTTCGCAGCCTCGGGCGGTGGCGCTTTGCCAGATGGAATCGACCGGTATCGAACGACCTTTCTTTGGTTGGAATCGAGCCAAACATGCGGTGGTCGAATTGGCGATTCTCTCGAGCCGAATCGGGATGCTAGCTCCCGATTTCATCCAGACCGAAATCGACCGTTTGCGAATCCTTATCGACAAAACGGCTGGCGAAAGCGAAACTGAGGCCTTCCAATTGTTGGTCGACCACATAGCCGAGCGTACTCCCGACCGCGTCGATAGCCCGAAACATCCGTGATTTTACAACATGCCTTCTTCGCAGAATAACCCTTGTGAATCGCTTGGCGTGATTGCCTGGCGTGATAGCGTGACTATTCAAAGTCCCGCTCGCTTGCACTTTGGGTTGCTCGAAGTGTGTGCAGGCCAAGACCGGCTCTTTGGCGGCTTGGGAGCGATGATCGAGCAGCCATCGACACAGCTGTCTTTGAAGATTGATCCCTCAAGCGTCCCCAACAAACCTTGGACTTATACCATTGATGCGGAGGAACCGTGGAGATCTCGAATTGAATCGGTTTTAAATCGCTGGATAACCGCAAACGGGAACCCTGGATTACCATCGATTCAAATTCGTTTGGAGAATCAACCCCGAATGCATGCGGGACTAGGCAGCGGAACCCAAATCGCATGCGCTACGGTGAGTCTTCTGTCGAATTGGAGCAAAACAAAATCACCGATCTCCACCGAGAGCCTTGCAAAGATAACTCAACGCGGTAAACGTTCCTATGTAGGACTTGCCGGACATCGACAAGGCGGATTCATCGTAGATCATGGAGTCGCGACTTTGGGTGCCGAGCGACAGATCAATCATTTCGACATGCCGCAAGAGTGGTGTGTCGTCCTAGCCAAGCCTCTATCGACAGCAACCATCAGTGGAGTTGTTGAGAACGACTACTTTGGTCAATCCCAGTTTCCCAATGTTTACCGCGAGTCGATGTGGGAGAGAATTCAAAACGAAATCATTCCGGCCTTAAACGCCGGAGATCTGGCTCATTTTGGATCGGCTCTCTATGAATACGGTCGCGACGCGGGAAGAGTGTTTGCGAAAGTCCAGGGTGGTATCTATCGCGATCAAGTCGTCGCTTCGCTTATCAATTGGATACGCGCCCAAGGAGTCTTGGCGACCGGTCAAACTAGTTGGGGGCCTACAGTTTATGCCATCCTTGGTAACCAAGCTGACGCAGATGATTTACTGCGACAACTTTCTCTACGATTTCCAACCGACATCGAAGTCATGACAACGCGGTTCAATCGCACTGGGTTCAACGTGGCTGATGAAACCTGAGCCGATGCCGCTATCCACGGGTTTCGATTTTGCAACTTTTTGCCAGATCGCACCCGAGGCTACTACTCGCTAGCAACATCCACATAGACTTTGAGCGCTGAATTGTCTTCGACGAGTAAACGCATCATTTCTTTGTAGTTGTCCAACCCCACGACCGGATTCGTGAGAATTTTCTTGAGAACATTCGGGTACATCATCTCACCAAGTGCGAGATCCTTGATACCTGCTTCGAAATGCTCACGATTGGCATTTACCGAACCAACTAAGAGTTTGTTTCCGAGCACCCACTCGATGTTGACTTTGTCCGATGGCACCGATGTCTCGTTTTTGCCACCGGTAATACTTGTCCAAACCAAGGCACCGTTATGACCAAGTGCTTGCATGGCTTCGAAGGCAATCTTGGAAGAGCCCGTTGCATCGATAATCAAGTCAGCCTTACCGACTTTTTTCACCAAGTCCATCAGCGGTGTTTCTGTCGTCGATACGTAAGTCGCTTCCATGCCAGCAACAATTTCGCTCTTCAAGTGAGGTCCAGGTGCTCGGGCCAGCGTGTAGACCTCCAAGCCTCGAAGCTTCAGAACCAAGGTTGACAACAAACCGATCTGGCCAGACCCTAGCACGAAAGCTCGCTTCGGGGACCAGACCTTCATTCGTCGTTGAGCTTCGTAAGCCTGATGCACAGCCTTCGCGGCACAGCTCATCGGTTCCATCAACACGTGAAGATGCTTGAGTCCTTGAGGCACCTTCACAATGTAATCGTCCGTTTCGACAAAGTACTCTGTCAAGAAACCGTGAAGCAAGTTGATGCCTCGCTCGTAGTAGATTTCTTCGCTAGTCATGTCATAGGTACCGATTTTGTCGTAGATCGACCCTCCAGGACGCCTGACGGTTGCCGTGACGTAGTCCCCTTTTTTGACGCGAGTCACCTTCGGACCGACCTCTTCAACAATTCCGAAGCACTCATGCCCAAGAACGAGATAATCGTCTCCCGGCGGCGAGTTTCCATACAGAGCATCGTTGATTTCACGATCCGTCGCGTCGACGCCGACCTTGAGAACTTTGACTAAAACCCCGTTTCCCTCAGGATATTTGTCCAAAGAAGGCTTCGCGATTTCTCGCTGGTGAACACTGTGGGGTTGTCCCGGACGAACGGCGATCGCTTTCATAAGACTTACTAATTCGAGAGTGTGACTTTTGGGCGTGTTAGAAAGTAACAAGTTTAGTTGGAAATCGAACCGACTTCGAGTGGTCTATGCGTGACTTTTCGCCACAGGACTGCTAATATTTAAAATGGTTCTGCCATTACTCCCTCTCGTTGCGAGCACTCTCGTCATGAAAAGTAGGCCCCGTCTCAATCAATCGCCTCCGAGAGAAGCATGCCGTACCTTGCGGACTCGGAATATCGTAAGTCAAATTTTTACAGTTTTGTGTCTCTTCGCAACTGTCTCGTCAAACGCTTCGGCGGATATTCTTATCCAAGGATTTAACGCCAACAGTAACGATCGCTTTGAAAATAACCCGCTATTTGTTCTGAACGGACGAGATCTCAGTGGTGTTGGGCTAACCAACGGAGGTGGGTTCGATGGTGTTGTTGGAATCTGGGCAACCCTGATCAGTCCGAATGTTGTCATCGCCGCTAATCATAACCAACCGACGGGGCCAATCTCGTTCTATCCCAACAACAATCCAGGCTCCACGCCCTTCACCTATAGCGTGGTGAACTCGCAAAGAATAGGAATGACTGACCTTTGGCTGGGAAGACTCAATGCGCCCGTTGACGCTTCTATCTCTTACTATGCATTTGCAACAGAGTTCCTTTCTGGGCATCCACCAAGTCCGAATCCGAATCTGGTGGCTGCAGGAACTTTACAGGGAGAAAACGGATATGTATTCGGCGTCTCGCCGACGCCACGAGTTCCTACTCAAGATGTTGCCGTGGGTCGAAACATCATCACCGGTTACATTGAAGATATTTTCGCGCCCGACATTAATAGCACCCTGGACCTCCTGTTTCTTAACCGAGACGCAATTAACCTCGCGGGCTTTGAAGCGGCGGTTCAACCTGGCGACTCGGGAGCTCCGTTTTTCATCGAAAGAGCCGGCTCACCGCTTTTGCTAGGAATCAACAGTGTGCTGTTCGGTACCGTTGCAAATCCGACGGCAACCGGAGTCAGCTACATCGGTAACGACGCAATCGCGATTCAAGCCTTCATCAACGCCAGTGCAGTACCAGAGCCGAACACCCTAATGCTTCTCGGGCTCGTCGCGGCAATGTTGGGAAGCCGTCGATTTCGATCAGCAGCCTGACTTCTTGATCGAAAGTGTGACGCTGTGGCCTGTGACACATCGAGAAAGAGACTTTTGTAGCACCGCCTTTAGTGGCGCAAATTCATTGAGACTAGCGATTCGTCTCGATGAAAAAACTTGGGGAGCTTCGTGGAAGATGTCGTAAGACATCTGAATGCCGAAGTTTTGATAACTGTTTTCACCAACTTCGGAATTCTTACGAATTCCGCTACCCTAAAATTAAAGTTGGACAAAGCACTAAAACTAGCCATGCATTGGGTTCGGTGTTCCGCTTCCAAGTTGAGCTAGCACTTGAAGGACGCCGTTAAGATGAGCCATTCGTGGGCCGAAACGATCGATGAATTCATTCAGAACAAAGTCACCATCGGTGAGGTTTTCTTCGTTGTCAGCGATTTCATCAGTTATTCCTTCCAGGAAACTGGTTTGGACCTTAGCGAGAGTCTCCGCCGCATTCCTGCAAGCGCGAGCAAGACGCGGGTTCGCATCTTTCCATTGCTGTAGCTCGTTAGTCCTTTGCTTCTGTACGCCAAGCTGATTCTGAACCAGTTGATCCAGCATTTGATTTTGGCGTTCTTGATTCGCGATCATTTGTCGCATCAGAGCAACCATTGCAAGCCCCACATCGCCCTGATTCATTGCACCAGTGGTCGGTTCTGCAGAAACATCAATTCGGAAAATAGGTGAATATTGCGAGTTTTCTTGAGCCATGGAATATGCAACCAATCATGCGGGTATCAAGGATAGTCTTAAGCTGGCTTTAGTATAATCACCGCGTCCTAGGAAAGTATAGGCTTTAAGAAAATGTAATTTGTATCGATTGTTACGGCTGTTCTAATTATGCCGCACCACAGGCTGTTAACTTGTTTCGATTGCGAAACGAATCCAGTCTACAACGATCGTCATAGAGCTAGATCCTTCATCAACCGATCACATCTCTACGAACTTGTGATCACCACCTTAACTCGAGGCGTGTTTCTTTTGATGAGTGACAATTCCGCTGAAATCGATAGGGGTAACTGTTTTGGTTTTGTTACCGTTCGGCTTCATCCAGAGCATGGGTACTTTGGCGGACTACTGGTAGTGAACTCGCTTGCTAGGCCTCTCGAGTTCCATTGCACACTTCCAGTCAAACCAAGCCGAGCCCAATCGATACTCTATGGACCAACACTCGATGATTTCGTTTGTGGTGAACAGATTGCTCGAGCACTACTTGCAAAGTCGAAGTCGAAGCCAATCTCAATCTTCACCGACACAAGCGCTGTGCTCTCCGTAAGGCACTTCATCTCGATACCGATTGGTTGGATCGAAACCGAATCGAAAGAACATGAGCAATCTGTACTTGTGATTCCTGCCTCGAATTCAAACCGTAGCTATCGCTCCAATCGAGTCGACGACACGGTGGTTCAGGTTCCAGAAACCTTTGCCGAAGATGGCCAAATCATCGCTGCGACTTGGAAAAAGCTCGCTCCTCAAATCGATTTGATGGAACCATTCGGACGAATCACAGAAGCTTTGTTTGAAGCCAATCCTGCTGCGAAAGCTGCTTAGTTTAAATCGCTCGATCGAGATGCCAATTATGTTTGACGTCGAAACAAAATCGGTTACTGAATCGGTTACTGAAGTAACTCTTGATCGCATCTCAAGTCCTAACTCGGAAGTGATTTCAACAATCCAGCCTTTCGAATTGATTTCGTTCACAACACCATTACAGTCCGATCACAACACGGATTCGAACACATGTCAATTTTCGAATGTTGATTTACAGGCAGGCCTCACGGTGAATCTCTGTGATTCGCTGTCAGATTCGTTGTTCACACCAAAAGAAGTCCGGACGCTTGCCCTGACTCTCGGAGCACAGCTCCCAAAAACAATCGGCTTCACTTTTCCAGAGTCACCCGCATGGACAGTCGCAAAGGCGACTCCAAAAGAGCCGAGCTCCTCACCTTCCGCATACGCTTCCTCAAGCAGTCCTGTCGATGACGATGAAGATGTATCGAGCGATCTTAAGGCAAAGCCTAAGTCGCGTCCCAAGCTCACACGGATGCGACCACCTGGTGACTTGGTCAAGCTGGAAGATAGACTCTATTACGTCTTGCAACCACCATTAGAAACTTTAATTCAGTCGGCAAAACTGACGTTCCCCTTTCAACCCTTTCCGTATCAATTCGAAGGGGTTGCGTTTCTCTTCTCACGAGCCGCAGCCATTCTCGCCGACGAGATGGGGCTCGGAAAAACCATGCAAGCGATCACCACGATTCGCATGCTCTTGCTGTCAGGTGAACTGCAATCGGTGTTACTGATCTGTCCTAAACCGCTTGTGACCAACTGGGTTCGCGAGTTTCGTCAATGGGCGCCCGAGGTTCCGGTGGCTGTCATCGAAGGTGATCAAACAAAGCGAGCTTGGGTCTGGAATCATCCGCAAGCCCCCGTCAAGATTGCGAACTATGAACTGATGATGCGAGACCGTTCGCTGCTAGAGAGCAACGTCACCGAAGCCGAAGATGGAACGGTGAACGCGACGCCGCAACTCCACTTTGACTTGGTTGTTTTGGACGAAGCACAACGCATCAAAAACCGGAACAGCACTACCAGTGAGATTGTCCGAAGCATCTCACGAACGCGCTCATGGGCGTTGACCGGAACGCCCATCGAGAACTCGACAGATGATTTGGTCAGCATATTCGAATTCCTTTCACCGGGTTACTTGAATAATGACATGCCGCTCAAAGCAATGAGCCAAGCATCTCGTGACTACATTCTGCGCCGAACCAAAGATAAAGTGCTCACCGAGATGCCTCCGAAGATGTTTCGTGATGCTGAACTGGATCTCACGAGCGAGCAAATTTCAACTTACAAAATCGCCGAAGAAGAAGGAGTCATTGGACTCACCGAGATGGGCGACGAGATAACGATCCAACACGTTTTTGAGCTTGTCCTACGACTCAAACAAATTTGCAACTTTGATCCGATCACGGGTGCAAGCTGCAAACTCGAACGCTTGGAAGCGGACTTAGAGGAAGTCGCTGCGAGTGGCCAGAAAGCAATTGTGTTCAGCCAATGGGTCGATACGCTTGATAAAATCTCTGCCAAGCTCGATCGCTTCTCACCACTGCATTACCACGGACGTATACCGTCGCGTCAACGCGATTCGGTGATCGAGCGTTTCAAGAACGATCCGAAGCACACCGTGATTTTGATGAGCTATGGTGCGGGGGCAGTCGGCCTGAATCTTCAGTTTTGCCATTACGTGTTTTTGTTCGATCGTTGGTGGAACCCGGCGGTCGAAGACCAAGCCATCAATCGTGCCCATCGATTGGGTGTAAAAGGAACAGTGACCGTCAGTCGGATGATGGCAATGAACACGATCGAACAGCGAATTCATAATGTGCTTGAAGAAAAGCGAGCTCTCATCAATACTCTATTTGCCGAAACCGGCCAGCCGAAGAGTCTGGGATTGACTCAGAAGGAAATCTTCGGACTGTTCAACTTGAACCTTCCGCACCGCAATTCCAAAGCAGCCTAACGTTTGAATAATTCAGAATCTCGAAATCAAGCCACTGAAGCAGCCAGCAGTCGTTATCAAAAACTTTTCGACGATAGTCAAATTCGACTGCAATCGTGCCAGCAAACTTGGCGACGATTAATCGCGCTGCGAACGATTCTTTTTCTCATCGCGGCTGGCTTTCTCGGTGCGGGTTACCTTCGGATAACCAATTCAAGTTCAGTCGTCGCCGTCGGGTTCGTCTTCGCAGCGGGCTTTATCCTTGTCGCTTACTTTCACGAAGTCCTCAATGATCGTTTGCGTCGCATCCAAATCGAGACGCAGCTTTATCGTCGTCTTTTGGCTCGTATGCAACGAGACTGGGAGAAGCTTCCGGAGATCGATCTACCAGGGCTTGAGCAAACAGTCATCGACACGGCTGAAGACTTGGATCTCATCAAAGGTCACAGCCTTATCCGATGGGCATCACTCGCTGGAACTAAAACAGGCATCGAAACATTAGCCGCACAACTGACCAGCTTTGCCGATGCATCCATTTTGAAGAAGCGGCAAGAGGCGGCCATGGAGCTGCTTCCTATGCGAGAGCCGCGTCGAAAAACTCTTCTTCATCTATGGAACCTTGGAGCGACATCGGGATCGCTCGAGAACTTCGCGACTTGGGTTGCTCAGCCATTTCATCAACCTTCCTGGCTTCGATCGCTTTCAATCGCGGGTCCGATTTGTCTTCTATCCGGAGTGGCGATACTGGCCACGGACATCAATGCGACTTGGATTCAATTACTCGTTGGTTTTGCGTTGATGCTGATTGGCGGACTGGTCAATCTTGCTCTTGTCATCGGCTATGTTGGTCCGATCCACAACGTGTTTAAAAGTGTCGACTCGCATCGTGATTTGGAGGCGGTCTGTAAAGAGCTGAAGATAGCGTTCAATGCTGGACATCCCGGCTCTGAACTGAACAACGAACTCTATGTATCCTTGGCGGACAGCAATAACAGTCGTTCGGCGATTGCGGCTTTGCATAATCTCGGTTGGCCAATGAGTCTCGCTGGCATGCGATTGCAACCACTTTTGTACATTCCGTTTTTGATTCTTCAGTTGGTCATCTTGTGGGATTTCCGGATCATCAATTGGCTTGATCGATGGCGAGTTCGTCATGCTCCCGACGTGCAAAACTGGCTGGCTAGCATCGGAAATCTTGAAGCAATTCTTTCGGCAGTTTCGATTGCCGAAGAGTATCCAAATTGGACGTTCCCGCTTACCGATACTCCCGTTGGTATTCTGTCTCAGGCAAACTCCGTCGGGCATCCACTGCTGCAAGATGATTCTCGTGTCTGCAACGACCTAACAATACATGAGAGCCATCCGGTGCTTCTAATCACCGGCTCCAACATGGCTGGGAAGAGCACACTCATGCGAACTCTAGGTGTCAACATTGCGCTATCACGAATTGGTGCACCGGTGTGTGCGACTTCGTTTGCTTGTCAACCACTTGAATTGGCGACGAGTATCCGCGTTCGAGACTCGCTAGCCGATGGCGTTTCGTTCTTCATGGCCGAACTACTTCGATTGAAAAAAGTGGTCGACTATGTCACGACCAACAAAACGGCTTTGAATCGTCGGTCACTTGTCATTCTGGACGAAATACTTCAAGGAACCAACTCTCGCGAACGGCAAATCGCAGTCAGTCATATCATTCAAAAGCTACTCCGGTTCGAACCGCTGCTCATGGTGAGCACCCACGACCTTCAACTCGCCGACATGGAGGGCTTTACCAACAAGAGCCAGATCATTCACTTCCGCGAGCACTTCATTGAAAAGGATGGCAAGTCGCAAATGCGATTCGACTACCAACTCTATCCCGGCGTAGCTCCAACCACCAACGCCCTGAAATTACTCGACCTAGTAGGGTTGTAGCTCGACCGTACTCGTCCACATTTCTACGAACGTTCCGGCAGAAGGTACGTACCGCTTGCCGAGCGGTTCGTCGAAACGCCTGTGCGTGATGCGTTATAATGGCACCTTGTACCTCGTCCACTTTCGACTCCACGAACCTCCCGGCAGAAGGTACGTACCGCTTGCCGAGCGGTTCGTCGAAACGCCTGTGCGTGATGCGTTGTAATGTCACCTTGTACCTCGTCCACTTTCGACTCCACGAACCTCCCGGCAGAAGGTACGTACCCTCTAATGATTCGGTGAAC
>JANODQ010000663.1:0-2644 GCA_031412775.1 Pirellulaceae bacterium
CTTCTAAACCCTTAAGCATTTCAAATCCTTCGATCCATATTCCTTTCAAGGCTGAGTAGTGTTGCGACAAAATCGTCGCCCAAACACTATGCGTGTGAAGAACGGCTCCCGCGTTTTGGTGAAGGACCGCGGAGCAATGTAAAAGTGTCTCAGCACTCGATTTCGCTTGATCATTGGGAGTCAAGTTGCCATCTTGATCAACGATTACAAAATCGTTTCTACCGAGGTGTCCTTTGTCTTTTCCCGAAGCGGTAACCAAAAGTCGGACGGGATTGCGATCGATGACAACGCTGTAGTTGCTGCTGGTTCCACGCGACCACCCTCGACTCCAGTAGTCGTGCCCGACTTCGCGAAGCCGATCGATGCTTTCGCCTAGCCATGGGTATTGGTGGACTGTCGATTGCAACAGTTCCGAAGTGAGTGATTGTTCCGTCATGGATTGTTTATTCGAGCAATGGGGTTACAAACTGGGTTTAAATCGTGGTACGTATTACGAGTTCAACATCACGGGTCGAATCCAAAGCAACAGCAAGGTTTCAAGAAGCATGTTAAGCGACAGCGAGATTCTATTCCAGCGAGACGCAGCGGTGGGGCAAATGCGATTTTCCCGAGAGTATACACTCACGCTGGTGTCTGATATTCCTTTTGAAGCGTGGTACGAACAACCAGCGGGGATTCCAACGCATCTCGCGTGGCAAGTCGGGCATTTGGCTGTGGCCGAGTATGGGTTGATGCTGTTTCGACAGCGAGGTCGTGCTGAAGGGGACCTGGAGCTGATGCCGGGTTGGCTTCGCAAAAAATTCAGTCGCGGAACGTCGGCAGTTTCGGCTGACGAAACAGGCGTTCGCCCAGAGGACCTTCGCAATATCCTGGATAAAATTCACCAGCAAGCGATGCTCGAATCCGCATCGCTGCCGGCCAGTTCGCTAGGCGAGCCTACCGACATGCCCTATGCGGTTCATCCGCTCCGTTTAGGTGCGTTGATGTTTTGTCCACTTCACGAATCGATTCACGCTGGCCAAATTGGAATGCTTCGAAGGTTACTCGGCAAAGCACCTATTCGCTAAACGTCTGGTTAGTTCACTTTGGCAAAAGTTCGCTCGAAAGGCGGTTGACTTCTTCGCGACAAAAGGCCAGCCACGCAAGAGTTTCATCTCCTAGCTGCTCTAATCCAACTCGCTTCATAATTTGATTCAGTCGTCGAAGCAACCGTCGATCATCTGAGTAGTCTTCCAAGAATCGCTCTTGTACAAATCGGTCAATCCACATGTCCAAGCCGACGACATCTCTTCCGACTGCAAGAGTCGCAGCTTTACAAACCAGCTTTCGATCTAAACTATCGACGACGCGATAGTACTCTCGGAGCAAGTTCTGATCCGATTGATTGAGCGTATCATCTAGCAAAAGTTCAATGACGATATGCCCGAGAAATCCCGATCGGATGGAGCTATCGGGACCATGAATGGCTCGCAGTGCAACCGAGAGTTTTGCACTGGTCAGGATAAACGTCTCGTTCTGGTGAAAGGCATCGTCATCGACATGATGCTGAATAACACCATTTAGAAAATCACCAATCAATGCGCGATCCGTATCGCTTGCAAGAGCATCGGCTTGATGAAGATCAGCCAAAGCAATTTTTGCAGAGTTGGAACGCGCTCGATATTGCCTTCCGACAACACTCAGCCAGTCTGGAAGTGCGACACCCGCTACGACGTAGGGATTATCCAAAAATCGATACGCATGAGCGAGATAGTTCACATTGAGCCTTGTTACTCGAATCGGGTTTAACGCCGATTATTGTAACCGGATCTATTTTGTTGTCGCCTTTGCGGCGGGCTTATCGCCAGGTTTCCCTTGCCAGAAATTCAACCATCCAGCTGCTCCAGCAACGGATTTAGCTTTGCTTGGTTGGCCATCCGCTTCTATTGGTTCGGTGACATTTCCAACTAGCATGTCCGTCAACTGCATAATCGATTGAGTTATCGGTGCTTTAGGAGCTTGTTCAATTAAAGGCACACCGTTGTTCCGCATTTCGATCATCGTTCGGTAATCATTCGGGATTTGGTGAAAGACATCGCGGCCTATGGTTTCGCGAGCTTTCTTCAAGCTGATTTGACCGCTTTCAAGGCCCATCCGATTCACGACAACTTTTACCTTATCGCGAATGTTATCCATCTCTTGAAAGCTCATCAGCAATCGCACCATGTTTCGAAGGCATGGCAAGTCTAGCTGTACAATCAACGCGACTTCGTTCACCAATTCCATGGCCGTGAGATCAACAGCACTGAACGACTTTGATACATCGATCACAACGTGCGTAAAAGATGCACGAAGAAGACCGATGACTCGGCGAAGGCTCTCTGGATTAATCGCCGACAATTCTTGCAACTGGACCGGTCGGGGCAACAAGTAGAGACCCGAAGAGTGCTTGGTAAGACTTTTTCTAAGCAGTTGAAAATCGAGCCGAGCTACGTTCTCCGTCACATCGAGAAGACTGTAATCGGGTATCGAATCAAGGAACACATCTGCGTCACCTAGTGCGAGGTCAAGGTCGACAAGGGCGACGGAGTTCTCAGGGTTGCTCGCCAAATTGCATCCGATGTTGACTGCAATCGATGTACAACCCACACCACCGGTGGCTCCT
>JANODQ010000664.1:0-11391 GCA_031412775.1 Pirellulaceae bacterium
ACGCGGACTTCGGCGGTGAAGTCGAACGCGTTGTCCGGATGGCCGACGGTGCGTTGGTATTGATGGATGCCGCAGAAGGTCCCATGCCACAAACCCGGTTCGTTCTTAGCAAGGCTCTCGAAGTCGGTGTCAAGCCAATCATCGTGATCAACAAAATTGATCGGCCTGATGCACGCGTTGCTGAAGTGATTGACGAAGCACTTATGCTGCTGGTCGAACTGGGTGGCGAGAAGTACATGGACAACTTTGACATGATCTTTACTTCCGGCAAGCAAGGCTATGCGACTCACGACTGGAAAGTGCCTGGAAAAGACATGCAGCCATTGCTCGATTTGATGGTTGAAAAAATTCCAGGACCAGATGTCGAACCAGATGGTCCGCTTCAGTTGTTGGTCACGAATCTGGACTGGTCTGAATATGTCGGACGAATCGCGATTGGTCGAATTCAATCCGGGACCATGTCAAAGAATCAGCAAGTTGACCTTGCCAAGAAAAACGACGTAATTGCCCCCGCTCAGATTGCACAGTTGCAAATGTTTAACAAGCTGGGCCGTGTCGAGATCGAGAACGCAAAGGCTGGCGATATTGTGGCTGTTACAGGGCTCGAGGAAATCGAGATCGGCGATACGATTTGTCGTCGTGGCGAAGTCGTTCCGTTGCCACGACTGACGGTCGACGAACCTACGCTTGAAATGGTCTTTTCCATTAATTCGTCTCCGCTGGCAGGACGCGATGGCAAATATGTAACCAACCGTCAGTTAAAAATGCGACTGGAAAAAGAACTCGAACGCAACGTTGCATTGCGAGTTCGCCAAGTCGAAAACTCGGATCAGTACGCTGTCGCTGGTCGAGGAGTTTTGCACCTTTCGGTCTTGATTGAAACAATGCGTCGCGAAGGTTTTGAGCTATCCGTAAGTAAGCCGCGCGTGGTCTTGAAAGAAGTCGATGGCAAGCTTCACGAACCATTTGAAACGCTTTCCGTCGAAGTCCCTTCTGATAAGATGGGACCGATCATGGAACTTGTCGGCAATCGTCGTGGCCTGTTAGAAGAGATGTCGCCTCGCGGTGAATATACACTGCTTCGGTTTGAGATTCCGGCTCGAGGACTGATTGGTATCCGAACGCGAATGCTCAATGCAACTCAAGGTACTGCAATTATTCACCATCGCTTCTCTGGCTACCGTCCGATGGAAGCCGAACTTCCACGTCGAGCTAACGGTGTCATGGTTTCGATGGTTCCCGGTAAAGCCATTCCGTTCGCTCTGTTCGCTCTTCAAGACCGAGCCGACATGTTCGTTGCTCCTGGTGACGACGTTTACGAAGGGATGATTGTCGGAGAAAACTCTCGAGATAACGACTTGGTCGTGAACCCAACGAAAGAGAAGAAGCTCACCAATATTCGAGCCGCAGGTAGCGATGAGAACATCATTCTCAAGCCACCTCGACAACTTTTCTTGGAAGCCGCATTGGAATATATCGAGGATGACGAACTGGTCGAGATTACCCCATCGTCGATTCGACTTCGCAAAGTCTTCCTTAAAGAAAACGAGCGCAAGCGACAAAGCAGGTCGCCTCAGCTTGTAGGCTAGGCTTTCCAATGAAACTCGGAGTCTTTCTACCGAACTGGGTTGGCGATGTTTGCATGGCCATACCCGCACTGCGATCGCTTCGACAGAATTGTTCCAGTGGAACCGAGATCGTCGCGATAGGGCGACCGGTTGCAAGGATGGTTCTCCAAGATCAACCCTGGGTCGATCGGTATTTGGTTTACAAAGCGAAAGCAAAGCCTCCGGTACTGAGACGTCGCGGCTTGGTGCTAGCCATGCGACGTGAAAAATTTGACACGATTCTGTTGCTAACTAACTCTCTTGGAACGGCTGCCATGGCGGCTCTTTCAGGCTCGCCGCGCCGCATCGGATACAACCGCGATGGACGCGGCTGGTTACTTACCGATCGCATCCCCGTTGAACGCCAGGATGGGCAGTTGCGCGTGGTACCCGCAATCAAATATTACTCAAAGGTCATCGAAGCATTCACAGGGCAAGCGATCACTGATTTTCGTATGCAACTTCATACGCCAGAAGTTTACTTCAAGCAGGCTACTGATCTCTTTCGGTCCATCGGCTTTGTCGATTCAACGCCTACGCTTGTTATCAACAACAACGCGGCGGCAAGCATTGGAAAACTCATTCCTGAAGACGTTCTTCAAAAGCTCTGTCAACGCATCGTCGAGGAAACGCCGTTTCAAGTGCTGCTTCATTGTGGTCCAGCCGAACGCGAACAACCAGCTAGGATCGTCGCTGCTATCGCTCATCGTCGAGTTCAATCGATGAGCGATTGGAAAGACCTACCGCTGGGACTCAGTCAAGCAGTTTTAGCGCGGGCGGCGGTGGTCTTAACAACCGACAGTGGCATTCGTCATATGGCGGTTGCATTGGACCGACCAGTAGTCACGATTTATGGCGCGACCGATCCCCGTTGGACTTTGACATTCAATGAACCAGAAGTCGCTATCGAACCGACCGTCGCATGCCATCCGTGTTGGAAGGATAAATGTCCTCTTCAACTCGTTAGCGAACAGTATCAATGCGTAAAGCAACTCCCACTGGACCGAGTCATAGCGGCCATTGAATCAATTTCGGATCGAAACTAATTGAACGCCGCCAAAATGCATCAGTCTGAGCCAGCGACTTCTTGCCAGATATTTGCCAATACTGAATTGACAACGGTCACCGCTTCTCTTTCATCGCCAATTGAAGGGCCTCAACCGTTTCGGGAGAAGGCTTAAAAGAACCGGGGCGTTGACCTTCGGCGATCATGATCGGGGTCCAGCCTGATTTATTTTTGTGGCTCCATGATTTGGGATCGGCCCCATGACATACCAGTCTGTCAACGACTTTGGGAAAGTTGCGATAGGCGGCTCCGTGCATGGCGGTTTCTTTATTTTCATCAATTGTGTTCACGTCAGCACCAAGGCCTATCAAGTAATCGATTGCTTCGACGACCTCTGGCTCTGTCCCAGCCTCTTCGTTGACGGCTCGTACTCCGACGCCAGCTGCGGCCATCAACGGTGTGGTTCCTTCCGAATTGGGAATCAACGGATCAGCACCTAGCTCTACAAGGGTCTTCATGAGCGGCAAGTCTGCAGTCCTGGCTGCATAGAGCAGCGGAGTAGCGCCGCGCGGGTTCAGGATGGCTCGGCCTCCGAACCCACTTTTGAGCCTCGCGTTGACATGGGCTCCTGCGGCAACTAGCGCGCGAACAAACTCCAAATCAGATAAGTTGCCTGATCCTCGCGGTGGCGGATCACCACTAGCATCGTCTCCACTGTTGGGCTTGCGGACCCAACTGATGATATGCAAACAAGTGCAACCATTTCGCTGATCGTTCGGATCGGCTCCGGCAGAAATCAAAGCCATCGCCAGTTCGTAGTGCCCGCTTTCAACGGCAAAGATCAATGCAGAAGTTTTGTCTCGCGCAACTCGCTCCCCTTTTTTTGTAGAATCGATAACCGCATTCACGTCGACACCTTCGGCAATCATACGTTTAGCTACTTCAATACGACCATCACGAGCAGCAAACATCATCGCGGTAAGCCCCAACGAAGTCGCTTCATTGAGATCAGCTCCTGCCTGTATCAAAGTATCGACAGCGTCAAGATTTCCGGCTGAAGCGGCCCACATTAATGCCGTTTGGTCATTGCGATCGGTCGCTTGATGAGAAGCCTTATAAGCCAACAGTTGTTTAACCGATTCCGCATTGCCAGTTCGAGAAGCAATCATCAGGGGTGTCTCACCACCCGGCGACCGAAATTCAACATCAGCACCCGCTTCCAGCAACTGCACTAGACTTTTTGGTTCCGTTTGCGTGCAAGCGATCGCAAGCGGCGTCACTTGATAACGAGTCGCCGCGTTGACGTTTGCCTTTCGACGCAACAAGTTCATAACCGCTTCCGAGTCGTTGTGATAGACGGCCCAGTGCAAGGCTGTCATGCCGTCGGCTTGCGATTGATCGACATCCATGTCTTGCGAAAGCAGCTTGGTAAGCAAAAGCCAATCTCGCGCTTCGGCTGCGTCGGCCATTGGGGCCTTTACAGTGGGTCGCGATGAACCTTCAGAAACATTTGGTTTTGGTTCTGCCGCCATCAACGAAGAAACGCTTACGCTTGAAAGCACAAGGCATCCACAAACCTGAATCCGAAGCAGCTCTAAAGAGCGTTCACGTTTAGCCTGAAAAATAGTCCCAACGGAACTTAGCAAAAGCATTGGAAGCTGGATCAGTTCGCCGACCAGAGCCGATGAGAGCATGAGAGTCATCCATTTAGCAAATTGTTGTGTCGTAAGAAATTCATAAAACCGAGGCGCTATGACGGCACAATACAAAATGGAATTGTGAATCATCATCGCTCGAAGCTGTGGACATATTGTACCGATAATCGAGGGCACTTTCGGATTGCCTTTAGAAAGACTTTGGATGCGCCTTTGAAGGCTTTTTTCAAATCAAAAAAGGGAGGTCTCGTAGCAGATGTCGTAAGACATCTGAAGATTGCAGCTTCAAATGTTGCTTTCATCAGCTTCTGAATTCTTACGAATTCAGCTACCCAAACAAATCTAGACTGGGCGAAGCTTGTATCAAAAGAAAAAGGCCGCCCTATTTTGAGGGCGACCTTTAGATTAACTTTTTGAGTAACTAAAATACAGCTTGTTAACAAACTGCATTTGAGCCATTCACGGTCCTAGTGATTGTCTTAGCGACGATATTATCGTCGGCCGCCACCACCACCGCTACGTCCACCGCCGCCACCGCTACGTCCACCGCCTCCGCTGCGGCCGCGTCCACCGCCTCCGCCGCTGCCTTCACGGCTACGGAATCCACCGCGGTCACCGCCACGATCCGAAGCGGATCGCTCGGGTCGTTCGGCTCGAACGACGCGTTCGCCGTTTTCATCGAACTCTTCGACTTCTTCAGCTTGAGCAAATTCGTCTTCGATACCGAGCTCTTCCAGAGCGCGTCGTCGCGAAAGCTTCACGCGGTCATGATCATCAATATCGATCACGATGACCTTCATCGCATCACCGACTTTGCAAATCGCATCCACGCTTTGAACGTATCCGCTGGATAGTTCGCTGATGTGGCAAAGACCATCTCGACCCGGGAGGATTTCGACGAATGCACCGAAGTCACGAATGCTCGTCACGGTGCCGTCGTAGATCTTGCCGATTTGTACGGTAGCTGTGCAAGCTTCAACACGACCAAGAGCTTCTTTAGCCGAGTCTGCATTCATGCTTGCGACCGTGACGGTTCCATCATCATCGACGTCGATTGTCGCTCCGGTATCTTCTTGGATCGAACGGATGTTTTTACCGCCTGGTCCGATCAACATGCCGATCTTTTCTGGATCGATCTTGGTTCGGAGCAATCGCGGTGCATAGCGGCTGGTTTCCGAACGAGGTCGTGGAATACATGTAAGCATCTTACGAAGAATTTCCATGCGGGCTTCTCGAGCTTGCTTGAGAGTGCCACGAATGATTTCTTCACTGATACCGGCGATCTTCAAATCGAGCTGAATGCCCGTAATCCCGTTTTGAGTTCCCGAGATCTTGAAGTCCATGTCACCGTGGTGATCTTCATCACCCAAAATATCAGTCAAAAGGACATAGCGGCCATCCTTCTCACGAATAAGGCCAATGCTGATACCAGCAACAGGATTGGTGATAGGAACACCGGCAGCCATCAGAGCCAAACATCCGCCGCAAACACTGGCCATCGAAGACGAACCGTTGCTTTCGAGAATGTCACTGATAACACGAATCGTGTAAGGGAAGTCGTCTGGATCGGGAAGAACTGGCTCGAGCGATCGCTCAGCCAGTGCACCGTGACCAATTTCGCGACGTCCTGGAGCTCGTATCGGACGGCATTCGCCAACCGAGAACGATGGGAAATTATAGTCGAGCATGAACTTCTTGCTGAATTCATCAAGCAATCCATCCACTCGTTGTTCATCACGGGTTGTACCGAGAGTGATCGTAACCAACGCTTGGGTTTCACCACGTTGGAACAAAGCTGAACCGTGTACGCGAGGAAGCAAGTCCGCCTCGCACTCAATGGCTCGAAGCGATGTTGCATCGCGGCCATCAGCACGATTGCCGGCAAGGATCAAATCGCGAACGACTTTGTTTTCCAGCGAGTGCCAAGCGCGATGGAACACGTCCTTGGTCAGGGCTCCTTCCGCGGCGGGATCAGGGATCATTTCTTCATGAGCGATCTTACGGAGCTCATTGCAAGCTTCGTTACGAGCCGCCTTGCCTTCGGTTTGCTTGGCAGTCTTGAAGCGATCGTAGTAACGCTCGCTCAACTGGCCGATCAAAGCCGAATCGTCGAGTGCCTTGAACGTGATCTTGACGGGTTTGATTTTTTCGGCAAGTTCCAATTGCAGGGCGATCACTTCACGAATGATGCCTTGTGCAAACAGGATTGCTTCAATCATTTCTGCTTCAGGAATTTCCTGAGCGAAACCTTCGATCATCACGACTTCCTTAAGATTGCCTGAAACAATCA
Organism: Pirellulaceae bacterium; assembly: GCA_031412775.1. Taxonomy (GTDB): domain Bacteria; phylum Planctomycetota; class Planctomycetia; order Pirellulales; family Pirellulaceae; genus JAIYDQ01. Next base: position 6,559 of record JANODQ010000664.1, read on the forward strand.
TGTCCAAATCGGATTCATCCAAGTTGGCTTGCGTTGGGAAGGCGATCAGCTTGCCATCGACGCGAGCAACTCGTGTCGAAGCGATAGGACCGTCGAAGGGAAGATTGCTGATCAGCAGCGCACAAGCGGCACCGTTCATCGCAAGGACATCACCATCGTTTTGCATATCGCTGCTCAGAACGCTCGATTGGAGCTGGACTTCGTCGAAGAAGCCTTCTGGGAATAGCGGACGAATCGGACGATCCATCAAACGGCTGGTGAGGATTTCTTTGGTGGTTGGTCGGCTTTCACGCTTCAAAAAACCGCCTGGGAACTTACCGGCTGCGGCAAGTCGTTCGCGATAATCACAGGTGAGTGGGAAAAAATCTGTTCCCGGTCTCGAAGGTCCTGTAGCCGCAGCATTCAAAACGATTGTCTCGCCGTACTGAACCATCACGCAAGCACTCGCTTGCTTTGCCAATTGGCCAGTCTCGAACGAGAGGATGGATTCACCAATTTTCTTTTCTACTCGATACTTCACGCGTCTCTTTCCTACATCTAACAGAGGGACACAACAAACTTATAAATACAACAATGACTAACAACTACATTTTTCGCTTTGATCGCGAATCAGCTCAAAAGTAACACGACTTCGGAAGCTGGAATTTCCTTCTCGCCAACACAAGTGAAAAATACACAGGTGAAAGAAGGCCTAACGCAAAAGAGGGACTCCTAAGTCCTCAAACAATTACAGATGCGGCTCGACCCATCGACCGCGGAAGAAGTGGTGCAAAAGACATCTCACCCCGCACTTCCGAATACATCTAAAACAACAAATCTTCTCAGCCACCCAATGCGACTGTGTAAAACTACAACAACAAACATGAGCGAGTGAAACGTTCTTTTTTTTTCAAAAGCAACTAAACACTCGCCGTAATGCATATCGCCGTGCTGAGTGCACGGCGATAAAATTTGCAAACTATTTTCGTATTCCTAAGCGACTGATCAGGTCCAAATACTTGTTTGGATCATGCTTTCGCACGTAATCCAAGAGTGATCGCCGCTTACTGACCATTCGCAGGAGACCACGACGGCTAGAATAATCCTTAGAATGGCCTCGCATGTGGCCAGTTAACATGTTGATTCGCTGAGTAAGCATCGCAATCTGGACATCAGGTGAACCGTTGTCCACTTCAGTCTGACGAAATTGCTGAATGACTTCTTGCTTGCTTGCAGTCGCTAAGCTCATAAACTTCCTTACATCACCACTAAGGGCCGAAAACTTTATATACAATGACATGCAGTTAGATTGTTGATATTACCGGTTTCCGGGAACTATGCAACTCCAATTTTCCAGCCGTTTGGAGTGCTGTGGCTCGGCACAGCTTTGGGGCGAGCGATGTAGCGAAAAGGGAAAGCTCGCGAGATAGAGGGTTGCTGGGTTTAACGCGATTGATCGGATCGACAGACGATTGATTTACCAAAGCTCTGACAAGTCGGAGCACTCCAAAGGGCAGCGGTTTAAAGTGAATTCTACGGCTGTTCGGCTCAACACACGCTTGCTCTCCGATTGTACAATCTTAAGTATTCCTAAAGGACAAAGTTTTCTATTCTTTGCTATTACTGCCACTTAGTTGTTACTGCCACTTATGATTTTCGCTTCCGAGTTGAGCAAGGCATTTCGGACGACTCACGGGCAAATGAACCAAGCGGTTGACGCGATTTCGTTCACGGTATCGGCCGGTGAAGTTTATGGGCTTTTAGGGCCCAATGGAGCGGGAAAAACCACAACGCTGCGAATGGTTATGGGCCTTTTGTCACCAGACTCGGGATTCGCAACAGTGGATGGTGTTAGAACCGATAGCCAATCTGCTCACAAGAACCAAGCCGAAGCGGTATTATCCAAGCTCGGAATGATCTCAACCAACGATGGCGTGTATCCGTGGCTGAGCGTCCGCGAGATGCTGAACTACTTCGCGGATCTTTATGGGGTCCCGCAAGCACTCGCAAAAACACGCCTGTCGGAATTGGCGCAGTTGCTCGACATCGAAAAGGTATTGAATCAACGCTGCTCGACTCTAAGCACGGGCCAGAAGCAACGCGTCACCTTCGCTCGGGGACTCATGCACGATCCGCCGGTGATGCTTCTGGATGAACCAACACGCGGTCTAGACGTGGTTGGCAGCAGAACCGTGTTTCAGTTCATCGATTTGTTACGCCAACGAGGCAAAGCCATATTGCTATCGACGCACCGCTTAGACGAAGCCGAACGTGTATGCGATCGCTTTGGACTACTTCATCAAGGAAAGATTCGTTACGAAGGTACACTCCAGCGACTTCAGGAAGCCACCGGTAGGGAACACTTGGTCGACATGTTTATTGACTTGATAGACCAACGTGGTGCTGCATGATTGAATTGGTGCTTTCAGGCCGGCTGTGGAGGATGTGCGTCAAGGAGTTGCGAGAGACACTCCGTGATCGACGCACTATTTTTACTTTGATCCTGATGCCTCTGCTTGTGTACCCCGTGTTGAGTCTTGCTCTTCAACGCCTGATCTTAAACTCGGTTTCAAGCAATAAGAGCGAAACAATCATCGTTGGGGTGTCGAGCGAAAATGATATCGACCTACTCAGGTCCGCTATTCAGTTGAGCCGTCAACTAACTGCCTCCGATTCTTATCGACCCTTTCGCTACCAAACGATAGAGAAAACAGAAGCTACATCTGCAGTCGCCAAACCCACTCCTAAAACCCCAATCACGGATTGGAACGCAACCATCGTCCAGAAGCCGCTGAAGGATTCGTTGGAAGCAGGTGAGGTTGATTTGACAGTTAATATCACCAAACGAATGGAGTACCTTGAAAATCAGAGTACTAAGAGTGAGTCTAGCAAGGATTTTTTGTTTTCGATCGGTTATCGCGAGAATGATTCTCGAAGCGAGTTCGCGCTATCGGAAATGCGAAGGATGCTTCAAACACTCAACGAGCACGAGGCCTCGAAACTTCGCATTGCAAACGGGCTAAGTCGCGGCGTTCCATTCGAAATACTCGCATCGGCTATCGCGGGCGAAAGTTCAATGGCTTCCAGCTTATCTTCCGTGATCCCGTTGGTGCTCGTTCTAATGACGATCACGGGAGCGGTTTATCCCGCGATCGATTTAACGGCTGGCGAACGAGAACGTGGCACAATGGAAGCGCTGATAGCGACACCCATTTCGCGCTTTGCACTTTTGTTCAGCAAGTACGTCGCCGTCCTGACCGTGGCGATTCTGACAGCCATGGCAAATCTGATCGCGATGTTTGTAACGCTACGTTTCAGTGGACTTGCTGACGTGCTACTCGGTGACAAAGGTTTTTCGATCTGGAGTGTTATCGCAGTGTTCCCGCTGCTGATTGTTTTTGCATCCTTTTTTAGCGCGATTCTTCTGGCTCTTTGTTCTGTCGCAAAAAGCTTCAAAGAAGCCCAAGCCTACTTGATACCGGTCATCATTCTTTCGATGGGGCCAGGGATTCTAAGTCTCCTACCGAGCGTTCGTCTAACAGGAACGATGGCCGCGATTCCGCTTATCAATATGATTTTGATGGCCCGCGAGTGCTTAGCGGGCGATCTAGAAATTATTCCCGGAATTATCGCTGTCAGCACAACACTTTGTTATGCGATCATTGCTATGGCGATTGCCTCGCAGCTTTTTGGAATGCATGCGGTGCCTCAAAACACTGAAGTCTCATGGCGATCTTGGCTACGCGCACCGACCCAGCACAATCGCCTTCCAACACTTGAACATCTTACTATCTATCTGGCTCTTTTTTTCCCGATCTATTTTGTTGCCATTCACCTACCAGCTAGTTTGGGTGAAATCGATTTACAACAGCGAGTTTGGTTGAATGCGACTGCAACGGTACTTCTGTTCGGCGCGCTACCACTGTTGTTCGCCCTTTGGCGTAAACTCAGTATTCAAAAAACATTTCCTGTTGGCGGCTTTTCGCGATGGTGGCTCACCATTCCAGGGCTACTGTTGATCTCGGTTTCAATGTGGACAGTTGCTCATGAGATACTTGTCCTTTCGGAGTTTTTTGGAATTGCCTCTTTGGATTTTGAAAGGTTAGCAGACCTTGAAAAAGCGAAGACCGAATTCCTGTCACTGCCGTTACTTGCGGTGTGGGTCTCAATGGCGATCATGATCGCGATGGCAGAAGAGTGGTTCTTCCGAGGTTTTGTTTTGCAAGGAATGCTCGGTCGCTCCAAGAATGCACAAGCTGCTTGGATTTCGATCCTGATTTCAGCGATTCTATTCGGACTCTTTCACACGATTGCACCAAACCTACTTGCCATCGAACGCTTTCTCCCAACAACCGCACTCGGGATGATCATCGGCTGGATTGCTTGGAAGACCGGATCGCTTGTGCCCGGAATGATTGTTCATGCGATTCATAACGGACTGCTTTTTACTATGCCTCGTTATGAAGACCTACTTCGCCAGTGGGGATTAGGAATTGAAAATCAAAAGCATTTGCCATTCACCTGGATCGCGGGAGGCTTAGCCTGTTTTGCCGTTGGAATCCTGATGGTTCAAGCTATGACAGGGAAGGTCGACCTTAAAAATGTCGAAAAGGTTGAGTATTGATTTCTACGAATCGGTTTGTTCAACCATCCATTTTGGCGCGGGTATTGAAGACAAGCGGGCAACGAACATGAGGAGACCTGCGAGTATGACCAAAATGGGAATCTCGATGTTCGTTGTTAGCCTTCCGGTTTGACGAAGCAGCGATAGACAACTCGCAAGGATGAGAAACGGCCCGATTACGATACTAAGCTTATCGATGCCTCCAATGACTAACGTCAAAAGTCCAGCAA
>JANODQ010000665.1:0-8733 GCA_031412775.1 Pirellulaceae bacterium
AGCCTGCCTGTTCGCACTTCGCCGGGCTTAGTTTTCTTTCCGTCGGTTGTCACTGAATGAATGACGAATCGAATAAATCGAGACTCTGTCGCAGTAAACTCTTCGCTCGTTCCGTGAACATCTATCTTGGGACGTGGGAACTTACGTTTTTCGAACTCGACCTTCGCTCGATCTTCAATTTCGTTATCAAGTTTTTCCCGCAAGCTAATTAATTTTGCTTTTTCCTTTGCCAGTGGTTGCATAGCCTGCTCAAAAGCTTGTCGATCTGCCTTCGACGCGATGGTGCGTGCGCCGTGCCGAACACCTTCGAATGCGCTGCGAATTCGGTAATAATCTTCTGTTGGAATCGGATCGAATTTGTGATTGTGACATCGCGCGCAATTAATCGTTAGCCCAAGAAATGCGCCACTAGTCGCAGTGATCATATCGTCTAAGGTTGCCGCAAGAATATTTTTTTGAGCTACTGCATCTTGGTTTCCAACGTCGTCGTAGGGGCCGGCGACTAGAAATGCGCTTCCAATAGCAACTGTTGGATCGTCTATTCCAATCACATCCCCTGCTAGATGTTCAATTATAAATTGATTAAAAGGCTTATCAGCATTAATGGACTGAATCACGTAGTCACGGAATGGCCAAAGATTATCGACGATCACGTTTCGTTCGAAACCGTTGCTTTCACCAAATCGAATCACGTCCAACCAATGTCTCCCCCAGCGCTCACCGTAACGTGGGCTCGCGAGTAGGCGATCTACTAGATTCTCAGTGGCGACGGTTTGATTGGCTTCGCAAGCGGCAACAAAAGCATTGACCTCTTCTATTGTTGGAGGCAGTCCTGTGACGTCGTAAGTGATCCTTCGAATAAGCGTACGAGCATCTGCGGGAGGATTTTGCTCTAACGCCTGTTCGTTAAGTTTCTCGCTAACGAAATCGTCAATCGATTCATGACGAAAATCGTTCGACAGTGGTTGCAGCGACCACCATGACTTATTCCCTCGTTTCGCATCGATTTTCACGTCGGCTCGGGGATCCGGAGCTCCCATTTTTACCCAAGTTACCAGGTCAGCGATGACAGCATCTGGAAGCCTTGGTCTATCTGGGGGCATTTCAAGACCTGCTTCCAGGTGTTGCACCGAAGTTACTAGCGGGCTTTCGTCTGGATGGCCTGGAATGATCGCCGGTTCACCACTGTCTCCTCCCGTTTCCCACCCAGTTTTTGAATCAAGGTGTAGGTTGCCCTTTAATTTTTCTGCTTCCGCGCTATGACACCTGTAGCAATGCTCAATCAAAACGGGGCGGATCTTTTGTTCAAAGAAAGCATCTCCTGTTTGATCTGCAAAACATTTCTGAGTGGAGGTCGCAAAAGCGACGAAGAAGATAACCGACGCACACGAATACTTTATGTTAATTGAAATGCAATTACAAACGGGTCCTGCCCAAAAACATATTTTTGCGAACATTATGACACCAGGATCCCATCAATGGCATGTCCATGAACATCGGTCAGTCGGCGATTCGCTCCGTTATGATAATAGGTGAGCTTTTCATGATCGATTCCGAGTAGCTTCAATACGGTCGCATAGAAGTCATAAACGGTGGTAACGTCTTGTATGCTTCGGCGTCCGAAATCGTCAGTCGCTCCGTAGCTTACGCCACCATTCACGCCAGCTCCCATCATCCAGGTTGTAAAGGCGTCCGGGTTGTGATCACGGCCGGAGGTACCTTCCTGATGAGTCGGCATTCTCCCAAACTCCGTACACCAAACAATCAGTACATCTTTGAGCATTCCGCGTTGCTTCAAGTCTGTTAGAAGAGCAGCAGTTGGTTCGTCGAAAATTGGGCAATGTCGTTCGTAATCCGCTTTGAGTGTCTTATGCGCGTCCCAATTCAATAAGCCGTCGACGGAGCTTGCGCGAGATGCGCAGTACAGGCTTACGAATCGTACACCTTGTTCAAGAAATCGTCGCGCGAGTAAACAGTTTTTTGCGTAAGAGGCTTTTAGATTGTTTGAATCGTTGGTTCGATAGAGGTCGTGTATGTGCTGTGGTTCCTGGGATAGATCGCTGACTTGCGGGGCTGCTAGCTGCATTTTCGCAGCCAACTCGTATGCCGCCATCCGAGCATTTAATTCGTCGTTGCCAGGATGTGCGGATGCATGTTGACTATTCAGTTTTGATAATAGCTCTCGGGTTGATCTTTCTTTCTCTTGGCTGATTATGGATGGAGTTGCTAGATTTCGCAGAGGCTGTTGAGCCGCCATGGTTACTGCTTGATACTTGGCCGAAAGAAAACCATTACCCCAGTTTGCCTTTCCATTGGGTGGTTCACCTCGTACATCTTGAATAGCAATATAAGTTGGCAAGTTTTCATTCATTGATCCAAGTGCATAGCTAACCCAAGAACCGGCGCTGGGGAAGCCTTCGCGTGTAAAGCAAGAGTTCATTGCGATGCAACCTGGCCCATGCGTATTGGTTCGAGAGATCATGCTGTGGATAAAGGCCATATCGTCGACATGCCGAGCCATGTTCGGTAGCATCGAAGAGATCATTTTGCCACTCTGACCCGCGGGCTTAAACGCCCAAGGCGACCTCATTAGATTTCCATTCTTCCCCTGGAATGTGACTTCCGAATCCGCACCAGGCATCGGTGTGTCGTGGAACTTTTCAAGCATGGGTTTGTGGTCCCACAAGTCTACGTGAGATGCTGCGCCTGGACAGAAAATTTGAAGAACTTGCTTTGCTTTTGGTTCAAAATGCATTTCCGTTGCCGAGGCCAAAGCAAGTTCGTCAGATAGTAACTTAGCAAGTGCGACTCCAGTAAGACCGGTTGTCATTTGTTGGAGAAATCCGCGTCGAGCGTACTCCATCGATAATGGGGGCAAGGCTGCATCGAGAGGACGCATAATGAAATTTTTGGCATGGGAGAAGGAGAACTTATGGATCTAGCGTGTCCGTACCAAGTGGTGAGACCAACGGAGCGGGAGGTCGCCAAGACTCGGGTGGCGATTCAACAGGGGGGGATCGCGAGCTATCGCAACATCCATATTGTATCGCGATTTGGACGCACCCGCAACTTTCTGTCACTCGAATAAGACATTCAGCATTGAGATCGTCTTTCGAAGCTTCACGAGCTAAACTACAATTCACGCAAAGGTCAATACGGAACGCTACGTTTTTTGTTGAGAAGATTGCTTATTCGAATCGGTATCGTTTTAAACATTCATTGAGAACGAGTGGCAACGCATAAGACCACTCATTATGCCGCGAAGATTCCCAAATCGCTTCTAAACCGTCCGCTAACATAATAGCGTACAAGCTCCAGAACGCGCGAAAATCGTGTAACAACCTAAAGAATCGTTTCTTGATTTTTAGCTGTTGATTCCTCGAATGCTGCTGCTCGTGCTGCTACCGAATCGATCGATCTCGATGCCTATATTCTGTGCCAACGCGACGAACAGATTTGCTAAGGGTGTGTTATTCTTGGAGTCATGAGCAACATAACCTTGATGCTTTAATCCGCCACCGGCAACAAGAATTGGAAGGTTATGCCAATCATGTGCGCTTGCGTTTCCAAGATTGGAACCGAACAAAACCGTCGTGCTATCCAAGAGCGTGCGATCATTTTCGCGAATCGATTGAAGCTTCGTTAAGAACTCTGCGAACGCAGTAAATTCGGCTTCTTCGATAATCTTTAACTCGTCAATCTTTTCTGGATCCTTGCCGTGATGACTTAGCCCATGCCAATCACTGTTCACGCCTGCGATTTTTGGAGCTGCGTTAAGCCCTTCTAACGCGAAAGTGATCGTACGCGTAGAGTCAGTTTGCAAAGCAAGTGCGATCATGTCGTAAAGCAGCCGTTGCTTGGCGATCGCGTCGGACTTATCAGTGATGTCAAGTGGCAGTTTTGAGTCCACTTTCGGCTTTGGTTTTGCAATCCAACCTTCGGATTGTTGGAGTCGCGATTCGAGATCTCGCACTGCGGCAAGGTACTCATCGATCTTCTCTTGATCACGATGCCCAACCTCTCGGGCCAGTTCAATTGCACGCCCGCTTACCGTATCGAGAATACTTTTACCGCGACGAACACCTTGCATTTCGGCAGCGACTTCTTGCTGCGAACCATCGATGAACAAAGACGAAAACAATTTTGATGCAGATGAGATACCCGGAATTGAGACTCCGTTGGAACTCCACGACAAAGAAGATCCTCCCGTTGTTGACAAGGTCAAAAAAGGATAGCGAGTTTCAGTACCGATCTTTTGCGCAATTTGTTGGTCGATAGAAACGGAGTTCTTGAATCCAGCGAGACCTGGCCGCTGCGCAGAAGTAAGCCACGTTAATTCCGACGCGTGACCGTTATTCCCTTGCTGATTTGGATGTGAGAGTCCTGAGAAAACCGTGATTTGATTCTGAAACGATTCCAGCTTCTTCAAATAAGGAGTTGTCGCAAAATCTTTGGTCTCGTTTTCCGGGAACAGATGTGGAGTATGAAAGCCGAGGCCGGCACACATCGCAACGAATCGCTTGGGAGTAGCCGAAGTCGCACTCGCGGCTAAGGCTTGTTTGCCGAACGATGGCCCCATCGCGTCTAGAAGCGGAAGCGCGATCGCAGCGGCGCCGGTTCCGCGAAGGAATTTCCTTCGGTCCATTGAACGTCGCAAAATCACGTTTGGTACATTGATGTTTCGATCCACAGTATTGGTTCCTATTTTGTTTGAAATATCTTGCTCGCTATGCAGAGCTTCAGTAAATCACCAACTCGGTAGCCGTTTACTGAAGATTTTGCAACGATTGTTTCAATTTCCATTCGATCCGAAAAACCCATGTCGCGGCCAGTCGCAAACGTGAGTAGCTTTGTGACAAAAGATTTTGCGAGCAGGTCTTTTTGGGTTGTTAACAGGCTTCGAAAATCGTTAAAGCTTTGAAATTTTCGACCATTGGAAAGCTGTCCCGTCGCATCAACTTTGGGCCCGATCTTATAACGAACTTTTCGTCCGTCGATTTCGATATTCACTTTTTCGCCATCACCCAAACTTCGAAAACGGTCGCTCCATCCACCAATTGGATTGAAGTTTTCGAGTGCGAATCCAGGGGGATCAATCAAGGCATGGCAAGCGCGGCAGTTGTCACTATCGCGATGCTTGTCTAGCAATTCTCGAAGAGTCGTCGCGCCGCGAATGTCCGGTTCAACACCTGGTATTCCAGGCGGTGGTGGTGGCGGGTTCTTACCAAGTATGCGTTCCGTTACCCAAATGCCCCGAACAACGGGAGACGTATTCGTCCCATTTGCTGACACCTTGAGAACACTCGCTTGACTAAGCAAACCACCACGTACACTATATTTTGGGAGCATTACCGATCGAATTTTGGGACCTTCGACTCCTTCGATTTCATAGTGAGCCGCGAGCCGCTCGTTGAGCATTGCAAAGTCCGACTGAATCAGATTTTCAATACCCAGGTTTGCTTCAAAAAGTCGTCTTACGAAGGAGCGTGTTTCCGCAACCATCGAGAACTGCAAATAGGGTTCGAACTCGGGAAACAGATTTTGATCCGGGCTGGTGAACTCGATATCGCGCAAGTTTAGCCATGCGTCAGTGAAGTCGATAATGAATCGTTCGCTGCGGGGATCTGCGAGTAGTCGTTGTGTCTCGCGTTCAAGAGCTTCTGGCTCCGATGTCAGTTGACCGGATTCTGCCTTGTTAAGAAGCAATTCATCGGGAGTAGTACGCGTGAGAAAATAAGCAAGCCTTGATGCTAAAGCATAATCATCCAGCTTCCCAGGTTTTTCACGAAGAAAAAGAAAATCGGGCGAACAAAAAACGGCCGCAACCGCAGTGCGCAGAGCAACTTCAAATGATTCGCCTTGTTCTATCGTCTGCTTGAACAAGTCTGAGTAGATCTTGATCTGTTGTTCACTTATATCTCTTCGAAAGGCATTTCTCGCGATGCGTTTCAATGCCGCAGATGCATCGAGATCGGGGTTATCTGAGACGACATCAAACTTAGGCTTGTAATTCTTCCGCAGTTTATCCGCTGGGTTCTTCGGTTCTATTTCCCTGCGCTGTATTCCCGCAAACAAAAGTGTGTGCCCCGGTAACGGAAATTCATCGATTATCGGTCCTTCCAGTTCAATGTGTGAGATTGCGAGACCTGGTCCTTTGTAGTTCTCTATTCCATTATTCTTTATTAAGTATCTAGGATCGCTTAATCCCCACGGAAGAACTTCAATCATATGATTTCTTTCGAGCCAGATATCAAGTTCGACTGTTGTGGGGTCGCCTGGCGGCATGGAATAGAATCCAAACGTTGGACGTTCTGCCCCGCGTTCGAAAGATGTTGAACCTACCGAGAACGTGATCGGTGTTTCGCTTTGATAGGCATATCCGGTCACTCGAACATTGTATCTCCCGCTCACCTTTGTGTTCGTCTCACGTAGCATTCCAGTTGGGTATCCGAACTGCTTATAGAAAACGACTGCTCCATCGTCGCGCAAGTACCACTGCTTGCCAATGAAATTTTGCGATTCCTTCATATCCGCGTAGCTTGCACGTCGGACTTCGGAAGTTGGCTTCTCTGTTGTCACTGCGATTGATGCGTCCATGACCCGCTCGATCGATTCGATGTATTTTTCTAATTGGACCATCGAGATATTCAGAGATTCACCGACGTTATCAAACTCATTTGATCGACCGTCTTTGGGCAAGGCTTGCTTAAGATTTAAATGAGTCCCAAACAGATCGTTTAATGTATTCGTATACTCGCGACGATTCAGTCGACGATAGACAGTACCTTTGGACTTTGAATGCACGTCCCACAATCGACCTCCGATTAGTTTGTTGAACGCCGCGCGATGGATTTCATTTGGCTGATCTGCGTCCTTAGGTGGCATGTCATATGATTCTACTCGATCAAAAATTTGTTCCCATTTTGCAAACCGCGGGAGTTTAAGTAGATCAGTATCAAGCGATTCAATTGCAAGTGTTTCAAGATCGAGTCCCCCTTCAGTCACTCCACCCGAATGACACTCGTAGCAGTACTTTGTGAGAAAAGGTTTGATGCGTTCATCGACGGCTAAACAAACACCACCCATCATGACATTCTGCAGTAACGTCACTAAGGCGATCAGTGCTGCGCGACAATTCAGTGGCGACATCCCTGCCAATGTCAATTGTCGGAAGAAAGAATACATCTGGTGCATTAGCGACTTAAGAAATAAATACGGTAAAAGCATTGAAGAAGTACCTCGTCACTGCAAGAAATCAAGCGAGTGACGATAACTCAACTACCAAATTACGATTTCATTTTACAATGAATGAGCACCGAGTATTCGAAACAATCGCGCCGCTTTGAATAAATAATTTTCTGGTACGGAGAGTCTGTGCTTTATAACTTTTCCGGACTTGGTTCTTCCGTTTTAAAATAGCGTTTTAGTCGCTCGGTATCGCCACTGGACCAATTGGGGGGAGCTGTCACTGCGATCCATGCGTCGATGTAGTTGGCGGGCGCGTAGTTGTGACCATAACCAGATGGAATGCTGGTTGCCACGGGAAGGTCGAAGCCAATTTGCAGTAACGTAATGAGCGGAAACCATTTTAAATAAGGTGATACATCGTGCCCTCGCGGTTCACGTAACCACGAGGGTTTCGAATAGAGCAGATTTGGCGAGAAGAAGATCATGGGGTCACTTGCGTATTGAATGTAGACGTTTCGGACGGGGCCCCATGGCTTTTCGCTGTTAAGAGTGTTTTCTTGAGCCGTGAATCGAATGATCCTACCGTCGCGGAATGTTGGTAACCATTCTGGCGAGTCTGGGTTGCGATGCGTGACAATATTTCTCCACTTCGTACTTGGAAATGGAGGACCGCTCCAAACAGCACCTTGGATTGGATCTTCAAACATTGAATACATATCGACGGATGCTTCGCTTCCAAGAGCTCCTAGGCTTAGTCCATGGACGTAAAACTTCGGTCTGGATTCTTTGGGAAGCGTTTTCCAATAGCTGTAAACAACATCAAACAAAGCGTCAGCCGATTCGATCGAGCGACCTGGTTCGACAACAATGGTCATCCAGCTCGGCAAGTAGGAGTATTGCGTGCAAACGATGGCAGTATCGCCGGCGTGCAGGTACTCGATCGTGTCAACTCCACCCGGATCGAGCCAGCCGGTGCCGGTTGGAGTGGCAACGATCAAAGTCGATCGTTCAAACGCTCCGACGCGAATCAGTTCCTTCAAAGCAAGTTCGGCTCGCTCTCGAGGAGTCTCCCCGCAATTCATTCCGGCGTAGACTCGAATCGGGGACTTCGCATCACGTCCAAGGAACTCTTGGATTGCCTCTTTCGTGGGGCCAATCGCGATAAAATTCTTTCCTCGTCTTCCAATGGAGTCCCAATCGATGAGAGAAGCGCTACTACCCGTTGTAAGTGCTTCGGTTGGTTGTGCAACGCCATCATCGACCATCCCATCGGCTTGAAGAAAGAACGCATCGGCGGTGCGTAGTACAAACCGCAGTACAATTCCCTCTCCAACCAGAATGACCGTTCCAACGACTGCAATAGTGCTGATCACGATAGAAACGCGTCGCGGTACAAGTCGACTGAGCCATCGCGAAACCATCCCGCAAGCCCCAATCAGAAGCCGCGTAAAACCAATGAGTAATGCTGCTGTAACCAGTGCAATGAATGCAGTTCGATAGAGGTAAGTCGACTCCACCAGCGGCATCTCCATACACTCGCGAATC
>JANODQ010000666.1:0-4449 GCA_031412775.1 Pirellulaceae bacterium
TTGAGCTTTTCGAAATAGTTCCTTCGCCTGATATTCGTGAATTTTCATTGAACGATTTTTGTCCGGTTATAAGAGCTTAATACGTACTATTCGAGGCATTATCAAGCATTCGCAGGATGGGTCAAGGACGCGTCATTTTTCAATGGCAAGCCGGATAAAAGAAATATTCGGATATCCGTTACATAATCAAATCTTTGGAATAATCGGTTCCATCGTCAAAATCAGAAAAACTTAAAGCAATGATTGCAAGTTTTTGAAAGTTATCCGATTAGTCGCATTTCGAACGCGCGAGCATGAGCAACATTTCTCCGCAGCACTTTTACCCCGACGTTTACCCAAGGTTTTTCCCAAGGTTTTCCCTTGGCGATGGGCGGATTTGAGATTGAAAAGTCCAACTGCGTGGCGTTCGACCCAGTAGGTCGAAACATTAGTCGACTTGAGAATATAAATGCCTCGATTGAAAATCACTTACAAGCTTGCACTCGTGCTTGTCGCTTTAAGCGCTGGACCGATGATGCTTGCTGCCATGTTTGGGCTGATTTCGATCGACGACAGCGGTCTGGTTCGCGTCCGAATAAGTTTGGTCGAGCAGATCGCTTCGTCGATTTCAGGAAACTTGGATGCTCGATCCAATCGAACGGCCGGCCGTCTTTGTGAAAAGTTTCTTACGCAAAAGTCTGAGCTTCAAGGAATTCGAATCGTCAGGTTCGATGAATTGGTGATATACCAATCAGCCCATTTTGCAGAACATTGGAACTCACAAATAGGTGACACATCTACTCGGGACCAGATGCGAATCCCAATCAAACGAGGAGAACAAGCCTGGGCGAAAATTGACGTCTTGTTCACTCCACCCGCTTGGTACGAAGTGGGATTAGTCCGTTTCGTAGGCTACACATTAATTGCACTCGCACTTAACTCAATCTCGTTCGTTCTATTTCTCAATCGTTCTTTATCGGTGCTTGAACCTACCAACGCGGTTCCGCGTCGAGTTCGGAACACTCTTGACACAATCGCCGGCGGGGTTGTTGTTTTAGATTCGCATGGAAAAATCATGCTTGCCAATCAATCGTTTCTTACGGCTGTAGCTCTTCCAACTGAGAAAATCGTTGGTAGCAAACTTGACGAGTTACCTTGGCGGCTACCTGATTCGCAAGATGCCCCTTGGAACGTGGTTCTAAACGACAAGCAAAAGACCGAAGGCAGTAAAATATTCCTATCAATCGACAAGGAGCATGAACGCTGCTTTGTCGTCAACGCTACACCAGTTTGGAATGGCGATGAGAAGCTAGCCGGTGCGTTGATTTCTTTCGAGGATGTTACCGCACTTGAAGAGCAAAGAAAAACACTCGTATCTGCGATGGGTGAACTGGAAGCGAGTGAAGAAAAGATTCGACTTCAGAATGAGCGTCTCCAGGAACTTGCCTCGCGCGATGCACTGACCGGTGCGTTAAATCGTCGGATGCTTTATGAGCACATGGAAACCATATGGAGCGAACTCGACTCGCAACCTGCTGGCATGATCACCATGATGATGGACATCGATCATTTTAAGAAGCTTAACGACCGACATGGACACGCCGCGGGTGATGCTGTCTTGAAAGACGTTGTGAAAATTCTTCATGCAACAGTAGGTCCCGATAGAATTGTCGGTAGGTACGGGGGTGAGGAATTCTGCGTATTAATGCGGAACGCAGATACCCAAGCAGCCATGGCAATGGCTGAAAGGATTCGCTCCGAAATACAAGTACAGCTCGTGAAACCTTACTCGGTTACCACGAGTATTGGCGTTTCTAGCAGCACCGATGGAGCGGCGTCTTACAAAGAGCTGCTAGAACGAGCAGACAAGGCTCTTTACGCAGCGAAACATGGCGGCAGGAACCAATCGAAACTATGGTCGCCTGAGATAGATGCTCTGGAAGAAGAGAGCAAGAATCGCTCGCTTGCTCTTCAAAGCAACGCTGCAATTGATGACCACCCAATCTCATATCACGCAGTCGTGGCACTGCATGCAGCCCTTACATTCCGAAATCCCGACACGGCAGCCCATTCACATCGCGTTGCGGAGTTAAGCGTCGCACTCGGTCAAGGACTCATGACCGGTACGGAACTCTACTCGCTTGAGATTGGTGCGTTACTACACGACGTTGGAAAGATCGGCGTACCAGACGCGGTTTTGCTGAAGCCAGGTCGATTGACTGAAGAAGAATGGGTTTTGATGGAAGCCCACGGGCCTGTCGGTTTGGCAATCATCGAATCCGTATTCAGTTCAAAAGATATCGGGAACGTTGTCAAGTTTCACCACTGCCGCTATGACGGAGTAGATCAAGATTTATCGTGGCCGTCGGGCAAAGACATCCCGCTTGTGGCGAGAATTGTCGCAATCACCGACGCTTTTGATGCGATGGTTTCTGATCGAGTCTATCGTAAGGGGCGACCGATGGAAGAGGCTTTTGCAGAACTGCGTCGTTGTGCAGGCGGCCAATTTGATCCAGACTTGGTCGACCGTTTTATTCGACAGAAATCTGGTTGGAGAATCGATGGCCGAATGGTGTTCGACGAAACCAATCCTAAGATCGCTTTGGAGATGGGTTACTTCATGGAACGAGCAATTCACAGCTTTGCAAGTCGAGACCCAGCTTCATTAAAGTATCGTCTTGAAAAACTTCAGCATACTGCCGAAAAAAATGATCTCCTACAAATCGCAATGATCGCTTCCGAGCTCGCGAAAGATTCCGATCGAAAGACGATTGGAGAATGGGAGTCACTCATTCCAATGCTCGACGACCTCATCAATGTCAACCTTACCGTTCAAAGAGCTTTCCTTCAGCAAATTGGAACACGACCTTTTGCACTGACCGATGAAGTATTAAAATCCAGCGAGATTTTCGAATAAAAAACTCTTCGTAAATTCATTAAATTTTTAATAGAAACCAAGCTAAACAAACCATGCAATTAATAGAAAGATCCTTCACTCAGAACACCGCAAATCTATTGACTGGATTCATATGTTCAAAGCTCGTCGTTATGTTAATCGGTATCGTTGGGCTATCGAGCAACGCTCTCGCCGAACCGAAATTCAATGCCCCGCGCGTTTACGAAGAGCCACGATGGAACAGCCAAGTTGTCATACGAGGCGCCGATAAAGCCGAGAACGATGCAGTGCCAATTCTTGAACGCGACTATCGACCACTGCACGTATACGGAAACATGCAACGACGCCACCACTATCGCGGAACTGTAATTCCAAGCCACCGTGATCGAACCGACATGCGAGACGCCTTTCGTGGCCATCCTGAAGATCGGTATCGATAGTAAGTCGAAAATAAGAATGGTACCTGGGCACAACTTGATTTAGGTTGAAAGGAGTTCGGACACTTCTCGCCGAACGCCACCATTTTTACGTTCTAGAATTGAGAATTCACTGCGTTTTCCTCTGTGATCTCCGTGTCTCTGTGTTTCCAAAATACGGGATCGAGCAATACTACCAAAAGAACGAACAATCGTATGGTATTGAAACACAGAGACACGGAGGGCACAGAGTTGATGGTGGCGTTGGGCGAGATCCGGCGGAATTCGTAAGAATTCCAACGTCGCTGGAAACAATTGCAAAGTCTGCTGTCTTCAGATGTGTTATGACATCTGCTACGGTTCCGAACCGTCAGCTTTAATGAAGACAGCGAACTAATCATCAAACTAATTTCTGTTTTGATAAATCAGTTTCAAGCGTTATTTCTGGGCTCTTTCTTTAGTCGATCGCCAAAACTCTTGGCGTGTGAAATGCTCTCACATCGACCGAAGCCATGCCGGCGGCAGTCGCGGCCTGGATACCCAGATCGGCATCTTCGTAAACGAGGCATCGCGTGGGGTCGACCCCTAGGCGTCTGGCGGCTTCCAAGAAAACATCGGGATGCGGTTTATGGCGTGGCGTATCCTCGGCAGTTACAATTGCGTCAAACCAATCCTCGCAATTAAGCTGCATAAGCTGCCGGAGGATGATCTCGCGAAAGCCGCCACTTGCTACTGCAATCGGCATGTTACCGCGTGCACTAACTACAACTTCCATCACGGGATCAATGGGAACCAGTAGATGAATCAATTCCAGGAATGCCTCTTCTTTTTCAGTAGCCGCTACGACAGAATCGATGTCGACATTCTGCTCGTCAGCCAGCATGCGAATAATCTTGTCGCTTGGAACGCCGCCTAACGAATAAAAGCGATCGACTGGAAAATCGATTCCGTAGCGTCGCATGGTTCGGCTCCAAGCGACGAAATGAACCGGCATCGAATCGGTAAGCGTGCCATCACAATCAAAAATGATTGCTTGAAAGTCCTGCCAGTCGGGTTGTTTCATAAAGATTACTGGAGATAAGTGTCGCTTGAAATGTGGAAGCTTCCATCCACACGTTCTCGAACACCCTCGGCATCCAAAGCCCAGGTAGGATGGAT
>JANODQ010000667.1:0-16498 GCA_031412775.1 Pirellulaceae bacterium
ATTGCGCGACTGCGTATCGTCAGCGGACGCACACAACACAAATACACAAACGACGCCGAAACACCCCATGAGGAGTCGTACTGGAAACTGACGATTTAAAAATGCGATCATCATGTCTGCTTTAAAAATACTTCACTAGAAAGAAAACGCGGTCTGTTGAGTGAGGACTTTTATCGTTGTTGAATCCCGCTCGTTTGTAAGTGTGCTGGGCGACTATATTTTTGCTTTGCACCTCGAGAGTAAGTTTACCACATCCAATTTCGATTCCTTTTGCTTCCACTGCGGCGATTAGTTTTTGTGCAATGCCTCGCCCACGATACTGCGGTAGAACAGCAATGTCGTGAATATTGAGGAGCGGCTTGGCTAGAAAAGTTGAGAAACCACGAAAGCAGGTGGCGATCCCGATGGGCATGCTTTCCACGTACGCAAGGAAAATCAAGGAATGAGGGGTTGCGTGTAGACCGGGAATCAATCGGTCGAGCACTTCCGCGCTGAGTGCTTTACCTCCTCCCATCGGATCACTCGCGTAGGCCTGCGTGAGTTCCAGAATGGCTTTCTGGTGCTCAATGCGGGTTAGATCGGCTTGCAGAATGGAAACTGGGTTTACGTCCATGAGAAGTGCCTTACTGTGAGATGACAAGTTGTAATCCGGGGGAAAGTGTCGAATTTTACTCGCTTTCGTCTCTGCGATTCGATGCGATAATGGTTCTCCTTTAACAATTTGATTGTGGTATTATTAGAAGCTTGAAAACTCGCATATTAGTACCTGAGTTGATGGACGATCCATCATTAGACCCCGCCGAGCATGAGCGTGCGCTGGCAGGACTTCGTCGTATTAATTGGATATGTCGAACTGGACATTACGTGGCACAAGAGATTGAGGCGATCGCCACGAGTCGTCGGCTCGATTCCATTTCGGTACTTGACATGGGTTGCGGCAGTGGCGACGTGGCCATCTCTGTTACTAAGAGTCTGTCCAGAAATATTTGTTGTCGAACCGAAGGTTGGGACGTAAGTCAAAATGCTTGTGATGCGGCGAAGGCTAACGCGTCCGTTCAATCGTGGCTTGCTAATTCAAATAAGCCATCTGTCCACAGTCGCAAGTCTTCGGTTTCCTTTAAGCAAGTCAATGTCTTTGAGCCGCCGGAAGTTCAGTTTGATTTCGTCTATTGCTGTCTCTTCTTGCATCATTTCCGCGAATCGCAAGCCGTTGAAGTGTTGCAGAGCATGAAACGCATTGCAAAAGTAGCAGTAATCGTCGATGACCTTTTACGCACACATGTCGGTCTGTTTTTAGCCAAGCTCGGTTGTTACGGGCTTTCTCGTTCTCCGGTTGTTCACTTTGACGGTCCACAGTCCGTTCGTGCTGCGTTTAGTGCAAAAGAGGTGAGGCAACTCGCAATACAAGCTCAGCTTCATAATGCGGTTGTCAAGCCGCACTGGCCCCAGCGATACCTGTTGAGTTGGGAATCCAAAGAATGAACCTTTTCACCGCTCAAGCTTTTCAATTGTCGAGAGACGAGCATTTAGAAGCTCTCGAAAATTCTGAGTGGGATGTTGTCATACTCGGAGCGGGTGTTGCTGGTGCTGCCGCAGCAATCCTTGCAACTCGGAGCGGCTTTCGAACCTTGCTGGTCGATGCAAAATCTTTCCCGCGTGAGAAGGTTTGCGGCGGTTGTTTGAACCGACGGGCTCAAGCTTCTTTAGAGCGGCTTGGTGTCCTAAGGCAATTGCATCAAGCGGGCGCGGTCCCGATAACTTCGCTCCATCTGAAAATCGATAAAACTTCAGTTGTATGGAACATCCCGACACTTTTGAGCGTGAGAAGGTCGACGCTCGATAGCGAATTGGTCCGAGCGGCCATTGAATCGGGGGCGTTTTTCTTGGACGGTGTGAGTGGTCTGGTAGTTGCACGAACTGACGAGCAAACCTCCAAAGAGCGTTGTCGACAAGTCATTTTACACAACACGTCAGACCCGAAAGGTCGTCGCGTTAGTGTTCACGCCAACTGTGTTCTGGTCGCTGATGGATTGACTCGATCGAGTCTTCGATTGGAGAGCGGATGGACTTCGACAGTTCAACCGAGTTCACGCATTGGTGTCCAGCGAATGGTTTCAACGAACCAATTCTGTTCCGCCAATTCACAAGGCTCATTTCCTGCCAACCAGTTACAGATGATCGTCAGCAAAGACGGATACGTCGGGATATCCCATACTGATGGTGATTTGGTTGACGTAGCGGGTGCGATCGATCCAAAATCGATTGCGAAAAGAGGAAGCATCGCAAAGATCGTTTGCGGTATCATTGGCGATGACAAGGATGGCCCGCTATTTGCTTTCAAAAAGCCAGCAAGTAAAATTGACTCATTCCTAGAAGATATATCAGACGATATGTCACAAGATCCTTCTGAAGATTGGTTGGCAACCCCGGCACTTACTCGTAGCTCGACGCGTGTAGCATCGGATCGTGTCTTTCTCCTTGGTGACTCTATTGGTTACATTGAACCATTCACGGGTGAAGGAATGTCGTGGGCTCTCGCGAGTGCCGAGGCGGTAATGCCGCTCGTAAGTCGGTCAATCGGAAGCCCTTGGCATGAAGGTCTTTCGCACGAATGGACGTCGTGGGTGGATTCGCAACGCCGTCAAAAGCAGATAACTTGTTGGTGGATATCGCGACAACTTCGTCGCTTATCCGTAGCTGCCTGGACGCTGCGTCTATGCAATTCGATCTACCCTATCCGAGCAGCGATTATAAAGAAAGTAACTTCATGACTATCGCATCTTCTGCCGTTGAACGGGTCGGGCGAACTCGTATCAGTACGGCTCGATTACTCGGTTTGGGAATCGCAACACCTTCACATTCCATCATGCAATGCGATGCTGCAAAGGTCGCGCAGGACTTACACATCACCGAGCGATGGCATCAGGCGCTTCCCGCTCTGTATCGAAAATCCGGTGTCAATCGCCGAGGAAGCGTGTTACTCAAGAGCGGCAACGAAGCAGACTCACCACGTCAAACATTTTATCGGCCTTCTTCTACTAGTCATCCACGTGGCCCAACGACTGCCGAGCGGATGGAGATCTTTTCAAAAGAAGCAGCCCCGCTCTTGATCAAGGCGTGTACCACCGCACTCGATAACGCCTGCACTAAGCCGGCTTCGATAACGCATTTGGTTACCGTCTCCTGCACCGGCTTTGCAGCTCCTGGATGTGATCTTCAATTGATCGACCAATTGGGACTGAACGAAAATGTTCAACGCATAAATGTTGGGTTCATGGGCTGTCACGGAGCAATCAACGCGATTCGAGTTGCAAAATCTTTTGTCGAGGCAGATCCAAACGCGGTTGTCCTGGTTGGAGCGGTCGAGCTCTGTAGTATTCATCAACAATATACCGATGATCCTCAGCAATTGGTAGCCAATGCACTCTTCGCCGATGGTGCCGCCGCGCTGGTTGTTGGCTCGCGAATAGAAGAACCTTCGAACGAGCTCCTTACAAATGCAATATTGACAAACGAGGAAGCAAATGAAGAGTCTACAGATGAGATGACAAGCGGAATGCCAGACGGAATTACTGGAGAATGGACCATCACCTCTAGCTTCTCACAAGTCATCCCGCAGACATCGAACTTGATGAGCTGGAAGATTGGCGACTTTGGATTTCAAATGAGTCTTGATCCGCAAGTCCCTTCGTGCATTGAATCATCTCTCCGCGCCGCGCTTTCCACGTGGCTTGAAGAAGAAGGACTTACCTTGGACTTTGTTGACATTTGGGCCATTCATCCCGGTGGACCTCGCATTGTGCAAGCTTCAGGAGCTGCGCTTGGGCTGAGCGAGGAACAACTAGCACCATCGCTTGAGATTCTCGCCAATCACGGAAACATGTCTTCGCCAACCGTCTTGTTTATCCTGAATAAACTGATGAGCAGTGGTGGTAATGAACGAGCGAAACACGCAATCTTGCTAGCCTTCGGACCTGGTCTCTGCATTGAAGCATGTTTATTGTCACAGTGGTAACGTTCGAAAATCAAGTGGGGTGGAACGCAACTTCGATTGTGACAATCCGCGTAGCGATGTCTTCAATAACACCTAGTTCCCAAGTCTCGGAGAGACTTAGCCACGTGCTGACTGAATGTTGGCCCAACTGCATTCTCGCTTATCGTCCGTCTGGACCGACTTTGTAGACCGGTAACAGTCGCTTGCGGATGTCGTCAGTGATCGCGTAAGCAGAAAGGTAAACTTCAAAGCTTCGCGTCAGCCGGTTCCCGAGATCGAGAATATTTTCGATTCGACGATCACGATTTCGAGTTGGATTGACGACAAGCTTCAGTTTGGTCACTTTCTGAGTCAAGGTTTGGTCGCGTGCTCCGACGAGCTCGAAATCGATCAGATCAAGAGACAACGAGAAAACAATTGGGCGATCGCTTTCACGTCGTTGAATTGGTGCATATCGACTATCAATGCGCAGCTCGACTCGATCCGCGTCGACGGAAACAAGCTCTGCCTTTGAATCGCTAACGAAACCCTTCAGCTTTTCTGCCACCATATCTCGTGAGAAATTCGTTAACAATTCTTTGCCGATAAGCGATCTGTAATCGCCTGAACTAAGCCAACCAAACCAAGATGTCCTCGGTGACGGTGCGGTTGTTGATTCGGACTGGTTCTGAACGCTTTCATCGTGGCTAGCTTGATCCGAGGCGTTAGCACAGATAGCGATCACCCGATCACGACCTGTTTGCTTTGCTTGGAGCAACCCTTGGTCGGCACGTTCGAGGGCCGAATCACATTCATCGCCAACAACAATTTGCGACACCCCATAACTTGCGGTGATTGTCTTACCTTTTATCGAATCCAGCGGAGTTGCTCGGAGCTTCTGACGGATCGATTCCGCTATTTGAACAGCCGACTTGATATCGCAATCCATGCAAAGAATCACAAACTCTTCGCCACCATATCTGGCAACTAGATCCGACTCACGAGACAAGCTCTTCAGAACTGCAGCGAATGAAACAAGCGCATCGTCACCTGCCGCGTGCCCGAATGTGTCGTTGATTCGCTTGAAATAATCGATATCGCAAATCAATACACTCGCTTCGATCTTCTCTGTCTGGCATTGGTGTACGAGTTGTTTCAATTGCTTGTTCAATTCGCTACGGTTTGCGACTTTAGTAAGTGGATCTTGAGTAGCACGAGTATGTAGGTCAACCATCTTTTGTTCCATGGTTACCTGATTGCTCGCATCGCCCAAAAGCATGGCCGCGCCACGAAGGACTCCATGCTGGTCGAATATTGGCATCGATTGAATTTCGACCATCAGCAGACGGCCGTCTTGGTTTTGAATACGAAAACGACTGATCTTAGTCTCGTGCGTCGAGAGTGCTTGCGCAATCGGACAATCGTCGCTGGAAACAGCAGTTCCATTCTCATCAGAGAGCCCAATGAGATTTGGGCTCCACGTCGAATGGAGAAGCGACGATTGCTTGAGACCTGTCAACCGAGTTGCAGCTTGGTTCCATTCGAGTATTATCGATTCGGTATCGATAAAAATGACACCGTCGTTCATGCGGTTCATCATATTCTGATGGAACACGCTATTAAGCGACTCAATCGCGGCACTACCCTTCCAGTTTTGGCTTTGTTCACCTTCGAAAAGATGTACAAAAGTGGTGCCCGTGTCATGAGCCCAACGACTGGAAACCGCTCGCGCTAAATCATCTTTGAAGTTCAGCACCGTGGATCGGAAGCTGGACACAAGAGAAGGATCAAACTGTGTTCCACCCATCCGTTCGAGCTCTGCAAGCGACTGCTTGACTGACATCGCAGGTCGATAAATTTGTTCGCTCGTCATTGCATCAAAGGCATCTGCGATTGACAGAATCCTTTGCGCAATCGGGAGATGACCTTTGGAGACGCGATTGCTCTGATCGAACCAAACTCCAATTTGTTCAATAGAGTCGAGGATGAGTTGATCGACGTTAGCGGATCGTAAAATATCGACGCCAACTTGCGGATGCAGTTCGACAATCGCTCTTTCTTCCGGAGCTAGTCGTCCGGGCTTTTGTAAGATTCGCTCGGGAATACCCACCTTACCAATATCGTGCAGCAGACCGGTCAACTCGAGCATGACTAAGTCGTCTTCACTGACGTCGTGAAAAAGTCCCCAGGCGGAGATACTTTGGGCGACCCGCATACAGTGGGCCGCCGTGGGTGCATGCTTGGCACGCAATGTGTGAAGCAAGCTCGAGTAGATACCCAAACGCGACGCAGCATTGCTGCTTCGTCGTACTTCTTGTCTGGTTTCTCGATTGGCCACTTGAGTGGATGTGCTGGATCTCGGACGAACCGCAGGCACAAACGGCACAGCCCCTACCACCGGACCCAATTGCGTCAAATCCGAAATCGTTCCGGAGAAGGCTGGTGTCGGTGAGAAAGTTTCGGCCATTGTCACTATCAATGCAAATTGTTAACAAAAAGGAATCCGGCACCGAGATTGTGCGGTCGAATTCCATGCAATATCAGAGAGCAGGATGCGGAAGGTTAGGACATGATCGAACCGGGTCAAACGAAAATTGTTCTCACTTGAACGATTTACCAAAGTATTGAACCAAAATAGCACTATGTCCCAGCATTATCCGAGCACTGGGACAAAAATGGCCTCTTCGGTATGATTAAAACCTAAACCACTCGCGGAGACCTTCCGTACAACCGACACCGCAGGCACAGCCGCACCAAACATCAAACCCGTCACAACCATCTAACCGTTGATTTGCAGATCTTAATTTTGGCTAAAAAACCACCGTCCCCCACTTCGGCCAAACCGCCGGCGAAAGACAAAAAGAGCAGCAAGTCTGGCGCAAAGACCAGTGCTGCGGCGGTCGGTGTCACGCATAAAATGATCGCCGAAAACCGCAAGGCACGACACCGTTTTGAGATCTTAGACTCGGTCGAATGCGGACTGATGCTTCGCGGTAGCGAAGTCAAAAGTCTACGCGACGGAAAATGCTCACTTGATGAAGCCTATGGACGCGTAAGCAGCGGCGAGCTCTGGCTGATTCAATGCGACATACCCGAGTACAAGCCAGCGACCCTCTGGAACCATGAACCAACCCGGCCACGAAAGATGCTCCTGCACCGACGTGAATTTCTTCGACTCAGCGGAAAGGCGTCCGAACGAGGCCTCACGCTTGTGCCTCTGAAACTGTACTTCAACGATCGAGGGGTCGCCAAGTGTGTCATCGCCTTATGTAAAGGATTGAAAGTCCATGACAAACGAGAAGTGATGAAAGCAAAAGAAGCAAAACGCGATATCGATCGAGCTATGAAGCGAAAATAAAATTACGAGTTAGAAATCTTATGCTGCTCCTGGAAGATGTTCGAAAAAGCTACCCTCAGCCTACCGGTGGTAGCGTCACCATACTGGATATTCCAAAATTGGATATTCGTTCTGGCGAGCAAATGGTCCTTCGTGGCGACAGTGGCTCTGGCAAAACGACCCTTCTCCAAATCATCTCCGGTATCACTCGAGCCGATAGCGGTAAGGTCCTGTTCGACGGGACCGATCTAACTAAGCTAAGCGAATCGGCACGCGATCGGTTTCGAGCCGTGAAGATGGGCTACGTTTTTCAAACCTTCAATCTGCTACCTGCGTTTACCGCTCTTGAGAATGTTCGCTTGGGAATGACCTTCGGGCGTGGAAAGTACCGACTCGACCGCGCAAAGTCCTTGCTCTCTCAAGTCGGACTCGATGATCGAATGCACTATCGACCTTCGATGCTTTCCGTCGGCCAGCAGCAACGAGTTGCCGTCGCACGAGCCCTCGCAAATCAACCGCGACTGCTCCTAGCCGATGAACCAACCGCCAACGTCGACCCAAGCAACCAACAGAAAATCATTGATCTGCTGAAAGAAGTATGCAGCAAAGAATCAACCGCGCTTTTAATGGTCACTCACTCAGACTCGATCTCTCAGCAATTCGATCGTGTCGAGTATCTCGATAAAATCAACACCGTTCTCACCAGCGAAGCCCGATCGTGAACCTATTTGAAATTGCATGGCGAAATCTTCGTTATCGATCGCTCGCAACTTGCTTGACGACTCTATCGATGGCACTTGGAGTTGGCCTTACCGTCATGGTGATGAGCATCTCCGGAGTCGTCACTAAATCGCTCGAACGCAATGGCAACGTCGGCTACAACCTGATCATCGGCTCCAAAGGAAGCTCGACTCAACTGGTCTTCAACAGCGTCTACTACCTCAGCTCGCCCGTTGAAAATCTCAAGTACAGCTACTTCCTCGAATTCTTGCCCGGCAACGGTCGCCAAGAACAATTTGCCAAGCTCGGCGGAATCTTAAAAGATCCGGAACGATCCGGTAAGTACGCCATGTTTACGAGTAACGGTTTCGTCATCCCGATGTGCCTTGGTGATTACGTCGGCAGATTCCGTGCCGTGGCGACTACACCTGATTTCTTCAATCTCCTCAAGCATGGTGATAGGAACGAAGATCCTTACACGTTTCGTGAGGGACGTAACTTTGTCGAAGAATCGCCTGAAAATGGTTTCTTTGAAGCAGTACTTGGATCCGAAGTGGCTGCTGAGATGGACTTGAATATTGGCGACACGATCCAAGCTTCGCACGGTGCCAGTGGTAACTTTGTTCACGAGCAGGGCTTCACGGTTGTCGGAATTCTCAACGCGACAGGGACTCCAAATGATCGTGCGGCGTTCATCAACATGGAAGGTTTCTACTTGCTCGAAGACCACGCCGCTCCGGAACGCGATGAGGAATCGGGACTTGAGAAACGAGTTACAAAAGGCGATCCTTCGAAGACTGCTGAAGATTCTCCCGCTGTGATGGCCAGTACTCGGAAGCGACTTCCGATCGACAAACGCGAAGTAACGGCGATTCTGCTGCGAAGCGACTTTGCCATGGGAATGCAAAAGCAAATCAACAAGACCCCATCCGCTCAAGCCGTCTCCCCGATTCAAGAAATCGCCGCACTTTTGCAAATGTTCATCCAGCCAATCCAATGGGCACTCCTGACCCTAACCCTCCTCGTTTGCGTTGTCAGCGCGGTAAGCATTCTGGTCAGCATCTATAACAGCATGAGCGAACGTACTCGAGACATCGCGGTTATGCGAGCTTTGGGTGCGTCTCGCGATACAGTTTTAATCGTGATCCTGTTCGAGGCATGTATTATTGCGATCGTAGGTGGTGCGATTGGCTGGGTCGGCGGTCACGCTTTGGCGGCATGGGCTAGCCCGCTGGTCGAAGCACGCACTGGTGTCAAATTGTCATTCTTCAGCATCCATTACCCGAACGAGTTGTGGATCATTCCATCGCTGATTCTTACCGGTATTCTTGCAGGAATTATTCCGGCATTAGTTGCTTATCGAACGGACGTTTCGAAGTCGCTATGATCGAGCCGCATTTTCAATCGCGTGAAGATTTAAAGCGATGGCAGTTGGATCGCCTGAACATCCTTCTATCGAGTATCCTTGGCTCGAATAATTTTTACCTAGAAAAATTCAAGAAGTGTTTCCTTCCGGTGAGATCACTCGAGCACTGGCGCGAATTCGCAACCACATCCAAGTCTGAATTATCACAGAAGGCAGATTCGAAAGGACTCGCTCCACACCTCACCTTTCCGCTCGAACACTACACGCGATTCCATCGCACCAGTGGCTCCACTGGCAAACCGCTGATCATTTTGGATACACCCGACGATTGGATTAATTGGATTGATGCTTGGCAGTCCGTCTTGGATGCAGCTTCGATCAAAGCTCACGATGTTGTCTTTATGGCGTTTTCATTCGGACCTTTTATCGGATTCTGGACCGCTCAGGATGCATGCTTGAGACGCGGTTGTCGCGTTGTTCCTGGTGGCGGACTTTCTACGATAGCGCGAATAGATTTGATTATCGACTCCGGTGCAACCGTTTTGTTCTCGACACCATCATACGCTTTACATTTAGCAGAGACTGCAAAAGGCAAGGGGATTGATCCTCGCACGCTTGGCATCCGAAAGCTGGTCGTTGCCGGAGAACCTGGTGGATCTATCCCGACGATACGAAAGCGATTGCAGGACGAATTTGAAACTCAGGTCACCGACCATGCAGGAGCCACCGAAGTTGGACCTTGGGGCTTCGGTACAACAGATGGTTTGTCACTCGCGATCAACGAGTCGCATTTTGTCGCTGAATTTGAACCAATCGACCAAGGAGTTGGGCCTTTCTATCTCGCGAAAGAGTTTATAGGCGACGCCGACAGCAAAGCGAACGAAGCAGACGATCGAGTTCCACTTTGCGAACTGATTTTGACTAATTTAAATCGATCTGGAGCGCCCGCACTTCGATACCGAACGGGCGACATTGTGCGACCTGCGCTAGGCGGATCTTCTGGAGCTTTTAAGACTGCTTTACAAACGGTATTGATAGGTGGGATTCTCGGAAGGTCTGATCAAATGATGACCGTTCGCGGAGTAAACATCTTCCCTTCGGCTATTGACGCGATAGTAAGATCTTTTACAGAGATTGGTGAATATCGACTGATTGCGACCAAGAGTGGAACTCGTGATGAAGTGACGCTTGAGATTGAAGACTCGCTTCATCAACCGCAGCGGTTAGTTGATAAACTCGATACGAATCTTGGGCTCCGAATCGCGGTGACTGAAGTGCCAGTCGGAACGTTTGAATCATTCGCGGATAAATCAAAACGTTTTATAGATCGTCGCAAGCGATTGTAATAATCTTTGGACTGCTGTGACTTTGGACTGCTGTGACTTGTCACGGCGAGCGATGTGACGAAAAGAAAGTGCCTCGCGTGACAACTCAATCGTCTGGTTAACAAAGACTTTGTTAGTTTGACTACCGAAAGATAAGTCTTAAAGTTCCGACAAGTCGGAGCACTCCAAAGAAGCACTCCAAAGGGGTTGCTAACGCTTTAAAGCGTCTTTCTGCCCGCCAATTTTCGAAATTTGACTTTGGAATTGTAGGAATACCCAAGTTTTTGTTGGTTCAACCCGAAAGGATTACTGTCTTGCTTTCCGGAAATGGCTCAGCCATAATATAGAATCAGCGGTGCCGCATGCCCCGCAACCCGCCGCAGCTTGCTGCTTTACCCCACCTACCGTTTCCATTTCCAAAACATTTGGTCAACCTACCTGTTCTTGTCGAGTACATCGGACCGCCCGCTGCTCCTTGAATTTTGTACGGTTTTATCATTCCCTATGGAGTTTCATGATGAAGTGCTTAGGCAATCCCGTTGGTCGTCGTGGCTTTCTTTCCGTTGGTGCCCTGGGTGGACTCGGACTTTCGCTCGGTGATTTTTTCCGGATGGAGGCTGCCAGTGCTGATCAGAAGCACTACGACTTCATCGACGCCAAGGCTGAAAGCGTTATCCATATTTACCTTCCCGGCGGGATGGCTCATCAAGAATCGTTCGATCCCAAGCCCTACAGCCCGATCGAATTCCGCGGCGAAATGGGAACGATCAAAACGAAGACTGGCGACATCTTCAGCGAAACTCTTCCTCGGTTGGCATCGATCAACGACAAGTTTACCGTGATTCGAAGTATGACGCACGGCGAAGCGGCTCACGAACGTGGGACGCATAACATGTTCACAGGTTACAAGCCATCGCCAGCGTTGATTTTCCCAAGCTTCGGTTCCGTTGTTAGTCACGAGTATGGCTCGCGGAACAATCTTCCACCTTACGTTGCCATTCCAAATGTTGCCAATGAGTTTGGTGGAAGCGGCTACCTGAGTTCTTCTTACGGTCCATTCAGCCTCGGTGCGGACCCAGCCAACGCTGGATTCAAGGTTCAAGACTTGAATCTTCCAAACGGTGTCGACATGGCCCGATTTGATCGTCGTCGAACAGCCCTTGAAGCAGTCAACGCGCACTTTGCGTCGAAGCAAAATTCGGACAACGTCACCGCCATGGATTCGTTCTATCAACGAGCTTACAGCTTGCTCAGCAGCGAGAAGGCTCGTGAAGCATTTAACATCGAAGCCGAAGAAGCTAGCTTGCGAGACAAGTATGGTCGCAACACGGCTGGCCAACGTTTGCTGATGGCTCGTCGTTTGGTGGAAGCAGGCGTTCGCTTTGTTTCGCTAACCTACGGTGGCTGGGACATGCACACTGGAATTACCGCTGGTTTTCGACGCGATATGCCTTCGCTTGATCAAGCCCTTGCAACACTTTTGGAAGATTTGGATTCTCGAGGACTACTCAAGAGGACTTTGGTTCTTGTGAGCAGCGAGTTTGGCCGTACTCCGAAGATCAACCCCGAAGCAGGTCGCGATCACTGGCCAAAGGTTTTCAGTGTTATGGTAGCTGGCGGTGGCGTAAAGGGTGGTCTGGTTTACGGGTCTTCCGACGCGACTGCTTCCGAACCCGATTCGGACCCAGTGTCACCGGAAGATTTGGCAACCACGATGTACCACTTGTTGGGCATTGTTGCTGATAAGGAATTGATGGCCCCAGGCGATCGCCCCGTTGAAATTTGCGATGGCGGAAAACTCATCAACGGTATCCTGGCTTAGTTCCCACACCGAGCTTGCAAATAAAACCTGAGCCGATATCGCTAGCCACGGGTTTCGATTTTGCAACAATTTGCCCTATAGCGCCCGAGGACATCGACGACAATTCAAAAAAATTTCGTTTAATCAGCCCACCTTCAAG
This sequence comes from Pirellulaceae bacterium, assembly GCA_031412775.1. GTDB lineage: Bacteria > Planctomycetota > Planctomycetia > Pirellulales > Pirellulaceae > JAIYDQ01. The sequence continues at coordinate 12,683 of JANODQ010000667.1, forward strand.
CTCCCCCCAACTTCAAGCTCCCCCCGCGATTTCTACGAGAAACCCTACCATGCCCATCAATACTCGAACCGCGAAGAGTCTGCTTCAAAAGCGGACCTTCATTCAGACATTGTTGTTCGTGATTTGTTGTGTCTCAACCAATTTTGCTTTCGCAGCCAAGCCACAGGTGAGGCTTGTTAGCCCGCCAGGTCTGCAACGCGGAACAAGTGCGGAAATTGATTTGACTGGGACACGCATCGGCGATGCAAAACAGCTACTGTTTTACACCCCAGGTATGGAAGCCACGTCCATTACCAAGGTCGACGATAACAAAATCAAAGTCATGGTAACCTCCGCAGCCGATGCGGCATGCGAACTCCATGCGTTCCGAGTCATCACAGCGACCGGTATTAGCAATCTTCGTTACCTAGGTGTCTCACCATTCCCAACGGTTACGGAAGCGGAACCCAACAATGACTTTAAGGTACCTCAAGTCATCCCGATGACGTCGACTGTCAATGGAGTTGTTCAGACTGAAGACGTTGATTACTACGCTGTCGATGTTTCCAAGGGAACGCTGATCACGGTAGAGCTAGAAGGTCTTCGCCATGCGTATTTGAACAACTTTTTCGATCCGTTTGTGGCGATTTTGGATGCCGACCGATTTGAGCTCGCAAGAAGCGACGACGCGCCACTGCTCCAGCAAGATTGTGTTTGCTCCGTGGAAGCACCTGAGGATGGTCGATATTGGATCGAAGTTCGCGAAAGCAGCTTTGGCGGAACCAATGAATCACTCTATCGATTGCACGTTGGCTCTTTTGCGAGACCGCTCGCCATCATCCCAAGTGGTGGACAGCCCGGGAAACCGATCGAAACAACCGTGATCGATGCCTTAGGAAAAGCTTGGCAACAAACATTGACTCTTCCTGCTGCGAATGCGAGCCGACACGGAGTCTGGGCTGCTCGCGATGGTCATGAGCTTCCCTCACCGAATCTGATTCGTGTCAACGATATGGAGAACGTGATTGAGACTGAACCGAATCTCGATTATAAGACCCTGCCCGTTCATGATAAGTTCCCAGTCGCTTTCAATGGCTCGTTGCAAGTTCCTGGCGATCGAGATTGTTTCGTGTTCTCAGCCAAAAAAGATCAGCAACTCGACATCCGTGTTTACGGTCGCAACACCTTGCGTTCGCCAATCGATGCAGTCATCGGCGTGGTGAAGATGGATGGAAAAAATATTATCGGAGCCGATGACACCGGTGGTCCTGATTCCACAGTCGCTTTCAAGGCTCCCGAAGATGGCAACTACGCAATCAGCATTCGCGATCATTTAGAAAACGGTGGTCCTCACTATGCTTACCGAGTGGAAGTGACAGCGCAATCGCCGGCTGTTGAAGTCACTGTAGTCGAACAAGAACGATACGTTTCTCAAACGGTCGAAGTACCTCGCGGAGGCCGAATGGCTTTCGAAGTGAATCTTGCTCGCAAAGCCATCGCAGGCGAGGGACGCGTTGTGATCCCTGACTTGCCCGAAGGTATGACGCAATCGGAAGCTGCCGTTCCTGCTGATTTGAACTCTGTCTCGGTGATACTTCATGCGAAAGAAGACTCGGCAAACACAGGCAAACTCGTAGACCTTACCGCAAGCGTCGCTGCTAACCCGGAAACCAAAGTTGTTGGACATCTTTCGCAACGCACCCAGATTATTCGAGGGCAAAACAATGTTGATGTTTGGGGACACGTAGCAGATCGGATGACTGTTGCGATCGTTGATCCAATACCTTTCGACATTGTCGTCGAACAGCCCAAGGTCCCGATCGTTCGCAATGGAACACTCCCGTTGAAGGTGCGAGCAGTTCGTAAGGATGGCTTCAACAAACCGATTCAGCTTCGCCTGCTGACGAAGCCACCCGGGATTGCTGCCTCAGGATCGATCTCGATCGCAGGTGATAAAACCGAGGCCGAGATCCCGTTAACCGCAAACAGTGGCGCGGCAATGAAAACTTGGCCTATCACCGTGATTGCATCTTCAGAATCTGGTTTTGGAACAGTCCAAATTGCTTCCGAGTTTATCATGCTTGAGGTTGCCGAAAAATTGTTTGAATTTAAATTCAACAAAACGATGGTCGAGCAGGGTAAGCCCGCGAAAATTGCGGTTGAAGTTGCACTCAAGCGTCCAGCAGAAGGAACCGTAGAAGTTGAATTACTTGGCATTCCGCCTGGAACAACAGTCTCAGCACCCAAGCAATCGGTCACGGGCGAAACGGCTCAATTGATCTACCAAATGGACGTCGCAGCCGATGCCAAGCCCGGTAGCCACAAGACTATCGTTTGTCGCGGAACAGTATCAAATGACAAGGGAGTTATCTCTCAGACGAACGGGACCATCGAAGTACAGATTGATGTTCCTCTACCAGCAGCTGCAGCCAAACCAGTCACCGTGGTAGCCGCCGCGGCTCCAGTTCAAGCCGCACCAGCAGTCGAAAAACCGATGACTCGAATCGAACAGTTGCGAAAACTACGCGAGGAGAACAAGTAAATGAGATACACCAAGACGTTTGAATCTCGCCCCAATCGGCGAAACATTTTTGTGAGCATCGGTGTGTTATGCGCTCTTGCCTCCAACACCTTCACGTTGGACGCTGCACCGGCAAAAGCCGAGCCTACGCCCGTAGCGGTCGCTCCGGTGAATGCAGATGCTCTGCCTTGGGAATCGCTCGCGATCTATCCCCCTGAGATTCATCTTGCCACTGACGCTGACTTGCAGCATGTGATTGCGGTAGCGATACGCAAAGATGGAATCACCAAGGACGTTACCAAAGAAGTCGAGTTCGTCATCGACGACACAAAGCTCGTCTCCTGGAACGAACACACACTTCGTCCACTCGCCGATGGTAAGACACAACTGACTGCGAAGTGGAATGGCATGACCGCCTCGAGTGCCATCGCTGTTAGCCAAGCGACCGTTCATCGCGATGTTAGTTTTACCCAAGATGTGATGCCCATTTTGACTCGCTCCAGTTGCAATACGGGTTCTTGTCACGGTGCCGCACGTGGTAAAGACGGCTTCCGAATGAGCCTTTTCGGATTCGATCCCAAAGGCGATTACAATCGAATCACTCATGAAATTGGGATTCGACGAATCAATCTAGCCGTTCCAGATCAAAGCCTGATGCTCTTGAAGGCAACTGGTGCGGTCCAGCATAGTGGCGGAAAACGAATTGAACCTGGCAGCCAGCACTATAAAACGCTGCTCGCATGGCTAGAGGCCGGTGCCAAGATGGATGCAACTGCGCCTCCCAAAGTGGACCGCGTCGACCTGTTTCCAAAGCAAGCCGTACTCGAGGGCGAAGGGTCCAAGCAACAGCTAGTTATCGTCGCGAACTATTCCGATGGAACGACTCGCGACATTTCGGATCTGGCTGCCTTTACAACCAACAACGAACGTTCGGGAGCGGTCACTCCTGACGCAGTCGTCACCAGCGGCGTTCGAGGCGAAGCGTTTGTCATGGCTCGCTTCGATACGCATACTGTTGGAACTCAAGTGCTCGCGCTTCCTACAGGGATCGACTATAAAGCTCCACCTTCCAGCGGTAACTATATCGACGAAATGGTCGCCACGAAACTTGAAAAGCTTCGTGTGATGCCAAGTGGTTTATGCAGCGATGAAGAGTTTATTCGTCGCGCCACGATCGACATTGCAGGCTGCCTTCCTACCGAAGAAGAATACAACGAATTCATGTCAGAGATGGCTCCTGACAAGCGAAAAATGCTGGTCGAAAAGCTTCTTGATCGAAAAGAGTTTAGCGAGATCTGGGCTATGAAATGGGCCGA
>JANODQ010000668.1:0-4966 GCA_031412775.1 Pirellulaceae bacterium
AACTGCAGGATGCGATCGATCTGGTGAAAAGCTTTCCGAACCAAAAATTTGTGCTCGATCACATAGCCAAGCCTGCGATCGCAACTGGACAGATGCAACCGTGGGCAAATCATATCCGCACGCTTGCCGGTTTTCCAAACGTCTCATGTAAAGTATCAGGGATGGTCACCGAAGCGGACCATCAAAATTGGAATGCCAACCAGCTCAAACCCTACTTTGATATTGTTTTAGATGCATTCGGTCCCAACCGGCTTCTTTTTGGATCTGATTGGCCCGTAATTCGACTCGCTGCCGAATACCAAGTGTTTTTGGCTTCGATCCAAGAATTTATATCTTCATTGAGCCAATCCGAAAAAGCCGGCATCATGGGCCTCAATGCGGCTCGAATCTATCGCCTGGATCAATGAAACTCTTGTAGGACTTCTGTTTTTCCGAAGCAACAACGCATCGCTTCAAAACTGACCAGCCGGTAAAACCCACATGGATTGTGGGAAGATGTACACCAATTGAGTGTGTCGGTGCAGTAAAAGGCGTTACTTTCCTGAGAGATTCGGGTTATAATGTTAGGGTCGAGTGCAAGCTCGATCCTGCCCAGTCGCAATGTTTCTGATGGAATTAAAACTCATTAGATTTCGTCAACTTTTGACAAATTTTTGCTCTCCCGATTCGTAGTAAAAGTGTCGAAAAACGCTTTTAGACCTGCCTTACAACTGCCCAATTACCGATTTCAGGTCGTCTGACAAGACTCCAAGATCGGTAGGTCAACCTTCCGCAAAGCAATCGCTATGACACATATCTACTCTCATTCCACGTTCTTTCGATCCCTAACGCAAAGAACTTTAACACGTCAAAAGGGCTTAGCTCGCAGTGGTCGAATTTGGCCGTTCGTTGTTGTAATGCTGCTCATTCCGATCATCGGCGGATATGTTTGGTACCGTAGCAAGGGTGCCGAACTTTTCGGTAGCGGCAATGATGAAACGCCGATGACGCAGGAAGTCTTTGAAGGCGAGTTCGACCATATCGTTCTAGAACAGGGTGATATTGAAAGTAGCAGCAACAATGAAGTCAAGTGCCAGGTCAAAGGACGTGGCTCAACCGGAACACCGATCATTTCGGTTCTTGCTGAAGGAACGATGGTCAAGAAAGGGGACGTCATCTGCGTCTTGGATAGTTCGGCACTAGACGTTGACAATAAAAGTCAGCGAATCACGGTAAGCGTCGCCGAGTCCACCGTTATCAGTTCCAATGCCGCAGTTAAGCAAGCAGAAATTTCGCGTCAAGAGTACCTTGAAGGGACCTACCTCACCGAACGCAAAGCGATCCTTAGCGAAGTGGCGGTAGCTCAGCAAGCAGTGCGAACGTCTGAGCTTTCACTCGCAAGTGCCGAAAGACTAGCTGCTAAGGGGACGTTGAAATCGCTTCAAATCGAGGCTGAACAATTTGCCGTTCAAAATGCGAGAAACACGTTGGATGCAGCCCAAGGAAGACTTCGCGTTCTGGATGAATTGACCAAGGCAAAAATGCTTGTTCAATTCGACAGCAACATCGAAACAGCGAACGCGAAGCTTCGATCAGATAAAAGTACCCTAGAAGAAGAAAGTGGTAAACTTGCCGAAATTCAAGAACAAATCCAAGCCTGCACAATCACTGCTCCAGCTGATGGACAAGTCGTTCATTCCAACAGATTCAGTAGCCGCGGCGGAAGTGCTGAATTTGTTGTCGAGCCTGGCGCGATGGTTCGCGAGCAGCAAACGATCGTCCTACTGCCTGATCCTTCGAAAATGCAAGTTCGCGCAAAAGTGAACGAATCGCGAGTGACATTGATTCGCGAACAAATGCCTGTTCGAGTTAAGGTGGGAGCGGTGAGTGACGAACTAATGGGAACAGTTGTGAAGGTTAATAAATATGCGGAGCCTGGAAATTGGATGGGGAGCTCCGTCAAGGAATACGCGGCCTTCATCCAAATCATCGATCCGCCACCAGTAATTCGAACAGGGATGACCGCCGAGGTGAGGATTTTCGTGGAGCAGCTCCCGAAAGCTCTTCAAATCCCAGTGTTCGCGGTCTATGAAACCGAAGGACATCACCTTGTTTTGAAACAAGTAGGTCCTGACAAATGGAAGACAGTCGAAGTGCAAATCGGAGCAACCAACGAGAAATTCGTGACGATTAACGAAGGCTTAGCAAAAGGCGATTTAGTAGTGCTCAATCCACGCTCGCACTTAAATAAAATGGAAATACCAGATTTTCCGGAAGTGGAGAACCGTGAAGAGCTAGCAAAAGCCGTTGCCGCAGCAAACGCAAATCGAGCGAAGGAAATTGCAGCACTGGGAGTAATAGATTCAAAGGCATTGGATAAAAAGGCACCAATGGAAGCTAGTGGATCATCGGCAGGCGAAGGTACGCCCTCTCCTGGGACAGCAGTCACAAAAATCTTTCAACGACTTGATACTAATTCAGATGGCAAGATCAGCCTCAAGGAAGCCGCTTCAGACGAGAAAATGGCTGGTCGGTTTAGCGAGACAGACAAAAACGGCGATGGACTCTTGGATCGTGCGGAGATGACTTCGGGAATGGCTGCAAGGATGAGTCGCGGCGGTGGAGGCGCAGGTGGTCCTGGCGGTCCCGGAGGTCCTCGAAGCGAATGATCAAAGCCAAAGCCTCGGCAACGCAACACGCCTGTCGAATTCGTGATTTGAAGAAAGAGTATGTACTCAAGAGTGAGACCGTGCGTGCCTTGAGAGGGGTCACGTTTGATGTTCCTGCTGGTGACTATGTTGCAATTATGGGACCATCTGGCTCTGGAAAAAGTACCCTACTCAACATGCTTGGCTGCTTGGATCAGCCAAGCTCCGGTGAGCTCTTCTTGGGCGAAGATAACGTTGCCCAAATGACCGATGACGAGCTTGCAGACGTTCGCTCGCAAAGAATTGGGTTTGTCTTTCAATCCTACAATTTGATTCAGCAATTGACAGTTGTGGAAAATATCCAAGTCCCGCTTTTTTATCAGGGACGACTTGGGGCGCGTGAGCATGCTCGGTGTCTAGAGCTTGCGGAAATGGTTGGACTGAAAGACCGGCTTTCACATCGACCTACCCAGCTCAGCGGTGGTCAGCAACAGCGAGTTGCGATAGCTAGGTCATTGGTTAACGATCCCTACTTTATTCTTGCGGACGAACCAACCGGAAACCTCGATTCGCGCACAACCGAAGAGATTCTTCAACTGTTTCAAAGATTGAATGATGAAGGTCGCACGATCATCCTCGTAACTCACGAGGATGAAGTTTCCAAACGAGCCAAACGCGTAGTTCGATTGAAGGACGGGCTGGTCCAATGGGACCGAACCAATACTGAAGAAGTACGCGCCCAAGCAGCAAAGTACGCAATCGACAACATGCCACTGGAAATCTAAACAAACCATGGTCATTTGGCTTCGAACAATTCAACTAGGTATTAAAAGTCTTTGGCTGCATCCGTTGCGATCGCTGCTGACGGTGCTCGGGATCTTTATCGGCGTCGCAAGCGTGATCTGGCTACTTGCGATTAGCAAAGGAATAGGTGACGAAGCTCGCAAACAGATTGAAAGTCTCGGCGCCGACACAATCATCATTCGAAGCATGAAGCCACCAACGGAGAAACTTTCTGCTTCAGGGGTAACTCCCTACGGTTTAACTCGAGAAGAGTTTGGGATGTTAACCGAAACGATCCCAACAATTCGCAGCGCCTTGCCTATTCGCGAAGTTCGTCGTCAATTCCAGTATGCAGACCGAGTGGTCGACGGACGATTGGTTGGATGCACTCCTGAGTATGCGGACGTAACGAAGCTGAAGGTACAACGAGGGCACTTTATTACCGATTCCGAAAACTCAAACTCGGCAAACTCCTGTGTGCTCGCCGCGAAAGTTGCAGACAAACTCTTCCCCGTGGAAGACCCGATTGGGAAGCGTATTTACATGCCGGAGAGCACCGACTACTACAACGTAGTCGGTATTTTGGAGCCCAAGTTGGCTTCGGCTGCAATCGGTGGATCGCTCTCCTCGCAAGATTTTTCAAGCGACATTTACATTCCGATCAAGACGCTGCAGCAACGTATCGGAGATACGGTCACGACGCGTCGCGGCGGGTCGTTCGAAGGCGAGATTCTTGAGCTGAATCAGATCACAGTGCGCGTTGCGAAAGTATCCGACGTAAAGCGTACGGCAGAACTAATCGAGCAAGCCCTCGCCTCGCACGATCGATTGGAAGATATCGCAGTTGTAGTGCCTTTGGAACTTCTAGAACAAGCTCGAACTACGCAAGCAATGTTCATGATTTTTATGGGTATGATTGCTGCGATTTCGCTATTAGTCGGAGGCATCGGAATCATGAATATTATGCTTGCGACCGTTACTGAAAGGACTCGCGAGATTGGGATTCGCCGCGCACTCGGAGCGAAACGAGCCGATATTGTTCGTCAATTCTTGGTAGAGACAAGCGTTTTAAGTATCGTTGGCGGCGTGTCAGGAATTCTTTTTGGCCTGCTGTGCGGACCTATTATCAACTTAACGCGAGATCTAGCTGAGTGGTACTCGCCAGAAACTATTCGCCAACTCCCCGAAGTCATTCGAACAGTCCAACCGCAGATTCTTCCCGAGTCGATTCCAATTGCGTTTTACATTTCGCTGGCGGTAGGAATTGTGTTCGGCATCTATCCGGCAATGCGAGCGGCAAAGATGAATCCGATCGAAGCTCTAAGACACGAGTAGTACTTAAATTCGTTTCGAAATGGCGTTTTGTTAGCTAACGATTAGCTACGTCTCGCCGAGAAAAAGAAGCGCAGCAAGAAAAACAATGCCGAGTTCGAACTTGGGGACGACTACAGGCTCAACAAACCCACAACTGTTTCTTTCGCGATATTCGCGTGCGACTCGGGAACAACTTGTGAAGCTGCCGCTTCGACTATCGTACGATTCTTCGAGGAAAGGGT
>JANODQ010000669.1:0-9017 GCA_031412775.1 Pirellulaceae bacterium
CTGGGCATCGACAATTGGGAAGTGTTTGCATTTCAGTACACCCCTTTCGAACTGTCATGCGCCGTCAAGCCGTTTGCAATGCGATATCTTGCCAATCTGGGCTATGAACGGGTCGTCTACCTAGATGCCGATATGGCACTATACTCTAGGTTGAAATCCGTCGATCACGCTCTCGAAAACCATTCGGTTGCATTGACGCCGCATCTGCTCAAACCGTTACCGCTCGACGGCGGTAAGCCTAATGAAAAACTCTTTCTCGCCTCGGGCGCCTTCAATGGTGGCTTGATTGGATGTAAAGCAAATTGCGTGGGTCGAGCATTTCTCGATTGGTGGGCCTCGCGATTGACAAGTGAATGCTATGTAGATCTATCTCGAGGTATCTTTGTCGATCAGAAGTGGCTTGATCTGGTGCCCGGTTTGTTTTCCGATGTGGCGATCATACGAAACCCCGGATGCAACACCGGCTATTGGACGCTTTCGCAATATCCGATGACCGGCGACAGCTCAAATGGATATCGCGTTGGCACGGAGCCGCTTGAATGCTTCCACTTTAGCAATTTTCTTCCTTCGAACCCTTATGAATTCATGCGAAGTCAGACTCGGGTAAGCTTTGAAAAATTGCCAGCACTCCAAGAACTTGTTGCAAATTATCATAAAGCGTTGATTTCAAACGGCCGAGAAAAATACACGGCTTTGGCTTGCAGACTACAGTTCATGTCCGATGGGACGAAGATTAAACCCGAGTGGCGAGAAGCCGTTCGACGAGGCTACCGCCACTTGAATGAGATTGAAGATCCATTTGACGTCGCAGCAAATCATGGATTAGTTAAACAATTTTCTCGACTTGAAAGCAAAGCCAAACGTTGGCGAGGGGATTGGCGAGAGTGCTTACCCAGCGATCAGGAAAAGAAACAAAAAACTAAGCGTCTAAAAAACTATTGGAAATATCTGAAATCAAAGTTCTTGGGATAACTCTAAGCATTGGAAAGAAGAGCATCGCGTAACGCTATTTAACGCCGCGAATCATTCATTTTGAGTTATCGAACAGGGCTTCAAAATTCAAGACACGTAGTAGCGACTCTCTGAGAAGCGAATTTCCTGCGTCTCGAAGCGTCGCAGCTACTTGAAACTATTTTCGAAATGTAGTTTAACTCTCGTTGCGCTTCGGTGGCTTCACGACAAACGTTGTCAGAAAGATACCGATGAATATGCCCGCAGCAAGATAAAGCAAAAATGGGAGCGGTGTTTGGGACCAAGACCAGTTATCCGTTAACGTTGTTCCAAAGATGGCTCCCAGCGTTGCAAACGGGAAGAACATCGCTGCTAATAAGTTCAACCGGTGCGAGGCAAGTGCCATTTGATGACTCGATTGAGCTTGTTCGTCTGCCTTCCGCACCATCGCGACGTCCATCGAATTTTTGGCATCTTCATAGAGCAGATCCGCTGTGCGTGATAAGTCATAAGCCCGGTCGCGATGATCAATGAGACTTCGGTCTTCTGTGATCGACTTGCGTGCTTCTTCTAAAACATCTAACAGATTTCGAGCTGATCGAACGATCGGAGCTAGGCCTTCGAGTATTGGGAGATAGTCGTCAGCACGATCGGCTTTGCTTTCCAGTTGATCAAAGTCTTCGATACGTTTTGCATAGCGATCGAGGTGTTGCTTTAAAGCCACCTTTCCAGGGTCGCCATTACTCGCCCGCCACTCGCCGCTAGAGTCACGCCAAAAGAGAATACCACGCCGGCCCACCTCATCATGATCGGGAACATAATGAGCTACAATCAGATTGTCCTTCTGTGCATTCATAAACCGCTGCCGGCCAACCGAAGCCCCCAGTCGCATCCGAAACTCATCAGGAAGCGTCCAAGTGCTCGGAATCAAAAGCTGTGATGTTTTTGTCATTTTGTCTCTGGAGTTTAGTGAGAACGGACTAACGGATCGCAAATATTAATTGCACGCATCAATAGCTTCCCCCCCTGCAGCCGTTTATTGCTCTAGCGATCCAGGTCCCCCACCACGCAACGACCAACCATCCGCGAGAACCCGAATCTTGTGTTGAAGCAACAGGCGGCTAAGGTAACAAATCCGATACTATAAATTCGATAGTCCTGAAACAATTCCCCTACGTAGATCCCCTACATCTGACCCTCGGGTTTATATTCGTTTGACTTCAGCTACACTCATCAGTTGCTGGAGTGATCAATTTAGAGAGTCTGGACTATTAAAAATTTGGTATTGCAGCATTTATAGCGTTGCGCAAATTTATTTCCATATTTGTTGGCCTTAAATCCTCTTGTCGATTGCGATGTATGCCTTCACTAAAGTGGTCGCGGCACCATGTGGTTAGATGCTTTATTCGGCAGGTCGATAATGCCTTATGTACGAGGCTTGGTGTGATCTCGGCAGTCGCGGTAATTATTGCCAAAATTTGTCGTGTTAGACTATTGTTATTCTGCGAGTTGCCCTGCAATCGCTTCCCTTTCCCGATAAGCGACTCAAGCACTTCGCTGCTCCAAGGCAAATTCACATGTGGGCCCGCTGAAACAAATCAGATGCACAACACATCGGTTCGATCTGCTCGACGATTCGCTTTACTAATTGTTGAGACTTAGAATGCTCTGGCTGACCCAATGCTGAACGCAATCTCTCGATCGTACTTGCCGCGTAGCCATGACGACGGATGATGCTGTTGGCCGCCTGAGCGGCTAGAGTATCGGTCGGCAAAGCCAACTCGGTAGGTATGGGAGGTTCATCTGGCACTTTTTTTAAGGAGTTTCAATTACGCTTCGGCGGTCTCGGCACGTCCTCTCCATTGCTCACGGCTTCTTTCAACAGCCCGAACCTGATTCTCGGCAACGCAAAACCTTGTCCTTAGTTCCGTGTATTTAGCACGCAGCTCGTCTCGTCCAGGTTTCAAAAAAGCTAAAACTTTATGAGTTGGCGATTTATATTCATCAAGTGCTTTGGTCATGATCGCGTCCTAGCCTACAAAGAGCTCCTGTTACATCCATTACAAAAAGGAATATAAATGGCTCTACAAATCAATACCAAAATCCGATGTCAATACCGAAGTTTTAACAGACCAGCCCAGCGCTAGCCACGGGTTTCGACGTTGCCACAGTTTGCCAGATAGCACCCGAGGCTAGCGGTACGGCTCGGGAAAAATGCCCTTTTCATCACCCCAGGTTCGGATTGAATTTATTGGATGGCTTGTGAGTTGCACCTCGGGCGAACTACAATACGGTAGTTGTTTCAACCCTCCCCATTTGATTTGTCAAAGGCACCCACCTAACATGTCGCACTCAAAAAGCGTTTTATCTTTCAGTTCACGTCGTCAGTTCCTTTTTCAATCCGCTGTTGCAGCAAGCGCGATCGCTGTTGCTTCGCCGCGGTTCTTCCCAGTCGCACATGCAGCCGCTGCTGAGTTGCCATTTAAGATTTCGCTTGCAGAATGGTCGCTGCACAAAGCTCTTAAGGCCGGTGAGATTGACAACCTTGATTTCGCAAAGATCGCAAAAGAAGAATTCGGAATCGAAGCAATTGAATTCGTAAACCAGTTCTTCAAAGACAAAGCGACTGACGCGGCCTACCTTGCTGAACTCAACAAGCGAGCCGCTCAATACGGTGTAAAACATGTTTTGATAATGATTGATGGCGAAGGCAATTTGGGCGACACCAATGAAGCTGCTCGAACTAAGGCCGTTGAGAATCATTACAAGTGGGTCGATGCAGCAAAGACGCTTGGCTGTCACAGCATCCGAGTCAACGCTGCGACTCAAGCGAAGTACGACGAAGGCAAAAAGCTTGCTGCTGATGGACTTCGTCGCGTCAGTGAGTACGCTGCGAAAGCTGGTATCAACGTGATCGTCGAAAATCACGGCGGTCTTTCGTCCAATGGAAAATGGCTCAGCGAAACAATCGCTTCAGTTGGTCTTCCAAACTGCGGAACGTTGCCTGACTTCGGTAACTTCATCATCGATCGCAAGACCGGCGAAGAATACGATCGATATCAAGGTGTCACTGAACTGATGCCGTTTGCTAAATCAGTCAGTGCAAAGTCGCACGATTTCGATGCTGCAGGCAATGAAACGCATACAGACTACGCAAAGATGATGAAGATCGTCCTTGCCGCTGGTTACAACGGTTACGTAGGTATCGAGTACGAAGGTAAAGAGCTTAGCGAAAAGGACGGCATCAAAGCCACCAAGGCTCTGCTTGAGCGACTTCAAAAAGAACTAGCAGCGAAGTAACCTTTGGACTGCGGTGACTCGTCACCGTTTTTCCTGAAACATCATCTGGCAGTGAAGTGATTCACTCCACCAGTGACCGCGTTCGCTTGTGAAGTTGCATCGAAGTGCGAAGAAGACCGCTCAGGCCAGAAAATCGCTCGCCCCAAAGCTCCGACAAGTTGGAGCACTCCAAAGGTTACGCCACGAATTCTTCCTCGCCCTCGGCACTTGGGCGAGCCAACTGGCCGGAGTCTTCTAGTCCACGCACAATGTCAACGATCTTTTGTTGAAGTCCTTCGACCTCGGCTAGCTTGACACGACCCAAGAAGCTCATTTCTTCCTTCAGCATTTCGGCTGCGCGAGTCGACATGTTGCGCATGACCTTCTCCTGGAGTGCTTGGCTGGCTCCCTTGAGCGCCATCGCCCATTGTGCGGTTTCGACGTTCTTTAGCACCATCTGAATGTCTTTGTCTTGCAGTTTCGAGATGTCTTCAAAGACAAACATCAGTCGACGAATCTCTGCGACCAGGTCGGTGCTTTCTTTGGCAAGCGAGTCGAGAATCGTTCGTTCGGTGGCTCGATCGGATACGTTGAGTATTTCTGCAACCGCTGGCACTCCGCCAGCCTTTTGAAACGACTGACTCATGAACAAAGCCATTCGCATTTCAAGTGCTTTTTCAACTTCATCGATCGCTTCCGGGCTGGTTTGTCCCATCTCTGCAATTCGACGTACGACCCCCAATTGTTTGTCTGGGGCAAGACCGGCGAGGATCGCCGCGCCGGTTGCTGGCGGAACGTGCGAGATTACCAAGGCGATCGTTTGAGGGTGCTCGTCCGTGATGAACGTCAATATGTTTTGCGGATCTGCCTTCTGAAGGAACCCAAACGGCAGCGACTCAATGGTTTGTTGAAGGAGTGTCAGCATGTCGCCGGCATCTTTACCAAGCGCCTTTCGAACCAACGCTTTAGCCTTCTCCAAACCGCCGGTACTCGACGAAAGCGAGCTCGGTTGGCTATTGAAGAACTCGGTAAGAACCGATTCTTGTTCCTTACCGCCAACCTCGTCAAGCTGGGCAATGGCCAGCGAAACCTGCTCCACATGACGTGCCGGTAGCCGCGACAGAAGCGATGCTGCTTCGTCTTCTTCAAGTGCCATCAGCAAGACGGCCGCTTTTTGTACACCCGAAGTGATCGCCAAGGTTACAGGCTCATAAAGGTTCGCGGAAAGTCAGCGTTATAGCGACTGATTTATGCTCTACATCGACCTTTGTATCGGCTTTTGTATCGTCGTTTGCGTACCTTGCGATCAAAACCAAAGCAATCTTCAGCGAGCTCTTGGAAGTATTACGGCGTCACAACAGGTACAGCCGGCGCTTTCGATATGGAGATCAATACTGAATTAGACCGATCAAGTTACTAAGAATTTGGAGAACGGCATAATCGCACCAAATCGGGAAACGTGCTTAAAAGCGGGAACTACGCCGACTTTAAGAGTCTTGCCATACCGAATCCAGTATGAGAACGAAGCCGGGGAGTATCTTTTCGGATGAAACAGAATCTGGGGCGATGATTACATCTGTTTGCTTATTAGGCTGATAAACGTGAACGCATTTCAGCAACGGATCGATCAGCCATCCTAGCCGAAGTCCCACACTTATGTATTCATTCATCTTTTCTTGAAGTTCGTCCAGTCGATCCGACTCGGAGCGTAATTCAATTAAAAAGTCTGGGCACAGCGGCGGAAATTTTTTTCGATCTTCTCTCGATAGAGCATTCCAGCGTTCAGCGGATATCCACGATGCATCAGGAGATCGTTTCGCTCCGTTGGGAAGTTGGAACAAAGTGGACGAGTCAAAAGCTCGTCCGCCGTAACTCTTGGCCCATTGAAACAGTTCGGAAGTAATTGCTGCGTTTCTGAAGCCGCTTTCGCCTCCCGTTGGTGACATGAACACGATCTCCCCATTGGCGTTCTGCTCGATCTTTAACTCTGGGTTTTTATATGCAATGTCATCGAAAGACTCCGACAATCGCACGCCGATCAAATGGCTACCCCAAGGATCGTGGAGTAGGTTTTCGTTTTTTATCGAGCTAGACATCTGCAACTCTCCTCTAGCCTCGCAGTTGATGCTCTGGCCATTCGATTCGCACCCCGAGATCAACTAACTTGCTTTGATAGTCTTTCAGCAGTGTATCGGTTTCGCGGACTTGATTTGGTGTGACACCCTTGAATCCGCAATAGGCTGCGAGTATACCTGCAGATTCGCCAATATTCCATTCCGTTGGATGCAACCGGAAGCAGCCGTTCGTCAGGTGAGTCACGCCAAGATTTTTACAGGCAGCCAACAAATTCCCAACGCGTTGAGGAATCAACGCACCAAGTGGGATTTGGAAAGGAAATACCTTTCCGCCGCCGCCGTTGCTGTAACCTTCGCAGGTTTTATGAATGTCGAAGTAAAGGTACAACCCAATCCCGACCGAGTCTTTATAAACTTCCGCTCTCGCTTTTTCGGCTCCCATTTCCGCAACGCGAATGTCGTACGCGACATGTTGTTGAAGGACACGGAACTTCGGCACAATTCGCCGGCTTTCACGAATGTATGCCGACATCGCAATCCCATCTTCGGTGCCAGCTTGCTCCGGGCACAATCGCAACTCGGGCCAACCCGTTTTGCCGTCGGTACGCGGACAAGCTGTTTGCAGCCAGTACAGGAACGACTTACTAAGCTCTTTCGCGCTCGCATTATGCTTTGCACGATCTTCAAGGCTACCGTAATGAGACGGCCCCAATGCGTAATCGTTCTGGTGATAGTTAACGACAGTGAGATCCCCTTTATAACTCCCTGGGACAAACAGTTTGTTATCAATGATTCGACGATACGTCCAGAAGTTCATCAAGTCTGGTTTACCCGGATCGCGGGAACCTAGCGGATAAAACGCATAGGGAGTCGGCTTCTCCCATTGGAAGACAGGAGCCCCTTCTGCTGTCCGTTGCTTCATCCAAAAGTCATACTCCTTTGGCTTATCGATAACATGCGATTCACCAGCACAATGCTCCAGGACAAAGCAATAAGTAAACGACTGAATGTTTCCAGGACGAGGTTTGTCAGCCGCGTTTGGTTCTGTGGTTTCTTGTTGCGACTCGGAACCGGTAACGAATTCAGTTTTCGTCAGCGGAAGTAAATCTCCTTCTTCCGTTGCATCCAAAAAGTAATCTGCCTCGATAACCGTCTTCTTGCCGTCGACTGATTCCACGGTCACGGCTTCGACATTATCACCATTGGTATCCGCGCTGAGTGCTTTGGTTTGTCGTAAGATGACCAGTTGCCCACTCGCGACGAAAGGCTTTAGCATTTCTTCCATGACATCAAGGGCGACTTTGGGCTCGCAGCAAATTCGCGAGACCCAGCCATTTCCGGGATTCAAGTTCGCAATCTTTTTGCCTTCTGCTGTCAGGGGCTTATCAGTACGAGTCCGGTAAACCTTTCGAATATCGTTCCGCAGTTGCTGATAAGACCCCGTACTACCACCGCCTTCGATAAACTGGTGCTCGTCAGGTGGAACCAATTGGCTTGTCATCTGGCCACCGATCCAAATCGACTCTTCAGTCATTACGACTTTCTTCGCACCAGCTCGACAAGCTCCTAACGCTGCTGCCACACCACCCATGCCACCACCAATGATCGCAATGTCGGCTCTCAGATTTTGGTTCGCGAAAGTTATGCCAGAAGAAAGAAGTCCGGCAGTTCCAGCCGAGGACAAGATGAAGGTACGACGGTACATAGAGTTCCTAATTCTTATTTGAATAACTGTTCGATTACTCGACTACGAGAATCGCCACGATTTGGTTTGCAATCAACCACGTATTCACTTACGCCCACCAGATCTTTAAGAATAGCTGGTTATCTCGCCGTTCGCAAATCGCTAAAAAGCAAGAGCTGTTGATTTCTGAATCCGATGTCATGAGTCTTGAATAGAAGCCATTTTGGCTCGAATTCGATAATCAGTATACATCGTTCGGTATTCGCCAACGATCCAATACAAACGCAAGAACCGAAGCTACCAGACCATTCAAGCGGTTGCATTAGAAAAATCTAACGATATTTAATCGATTAACTTGCATTCAGCCCCGGAGCGATCAAAGGGGTCAGGTCTCTTTGTTGCAAAAGACACCTGACCCCTTTTTATTTTTATTCCCGCACGTTCGATTTACAATTAGCAATTCGGAAAATATAAACGTGGGCACTCACGATTACATGAAAAGCCAATGATTGAACAACGACGACTTGGACCGTTGCAATAACCGGATTATGAAAATACCTCCAATGTGGGCTCCAGAGTAATTCCAGAACAAAACCGACCGGCACCAAAACTGGCTGAACCGTTTTATACCAATACGATTGTGGAGGATATCCGATGGGAAAGGCTGCTGGTAGGTACATCAACCCTGATATCCAGTACCAAACATGGATTACGACCAGCACTATACATATTGATAGATACCGAAAGCCAAAATACGTGTTCCAAAACTTCAGATTCGTTATTTGCGAGAACATGGCAGCGATTTCTCTAGAGTACCGATCCAAATCTTTAGAGCCGTTATTCTAAAATGTTGTCTGGATTCGTCGGTGGAAATCCATGATCACTAACTTCGATGTATCGAATGTCGATCCCGACTGAGTTCAATCCAATTCTTACGTAAAGATCTGAAGCCATACTTACAAGTCGATCATGAGCATAGTCGTAAGCCGGATTTACTGCTTCAGAGTTTTCAAACTCCCAAGCATCTG
>JANODQ010000670.1:0-12990 GCA_031412775.1 Pirellulaceae bacterium
CGGCGACCGACACTGGCGTTGGTGTCGAATCGATGGAATCGGTCGAATAGTACAAACGAAACGTGCCTAAGGAAGTGTTTTGCCAAAGCGCAGGATCGCCCGCGACGACACTGCAAACTAGTTTTTCGTGAAGTTGCCAAGACGGAAGCGATTCGGCGAGGAAAATGGTAGAGCATAGCTGTTGGTCTTCGCGATGCCCCAGTGCCCACAACGAATTTTGGTCGTTGTCAATTGCTGAGTCGGCTTCATTGCCTAGGAGGGTTGTATGGTCGGTAAAAAAGCGATTGAATTTTAGCTTCACAGAATCTCCTTGCTGCGACTCTCGTGATAGGACGAGGTCGCGAAGGTTGCAATTCTCTGGACCAATTCCGTCGACACCCGGGCCGAGAGAAGCGTTCGCAGAAACATTGTCGATAAACGGAGCGGGCCTCATCCCCCTTGCCTTGGATGTTCTCGGCTTTTCAAGTTGCGATTCGCTCGGTTCCGTGTACCACTTCGCGCGTTCAAGCATCGATGGGCCCATATAGGTCTCTAAACGAAACGCGACGATCTGTTGCGTTGGAATACTTGCTTCCAAACTTACCGAGTACAGATTCGGAGGGTTCTTTGAAACGATCCACGCGTCGTCCGTCACTCCCAACGAAAGTCCACGGTTATCTTTCACCGACGTTGGATATATTAAAGTCCAATTCATGTCATGTATCGCTCGATCAGTTGCCCATTTCGCACCGTGAGCAACAAGAAACGCAGCGAGTTCCAGTTGAATTGCTAAAGGTTGCGACTTCAATTCTTCTTCATTCGCCAGTCGCATGAGGCGGTCTATATCCGTTGTTTCGATTGTCGTCCAAAAGTCGACTTCCCAAGGCGATTCGGAAAGTGCCGAAGTCAATGAACGCGGTACGGCAGGGTTTCGATGAATCGATTTCAATAACTCGGTCCGAGCACGATCACGCGCCCAGCGAGGCAAGCTTGTAAGACATTCTTTAATACTTTCCTCGTTAGCTTGCGGTAGATTAGATTCTGAAAAATCAAGAAGTCGCAGCACGTTGCTTCCGAGTTCCGTCTGAGGGCCATTACAAGCGTCTGCCCATTCAACTTGTAATGTGTGTGATTTTTTTAGTGAGTCTAAGTCGAACTCTTTGTGAATCTCCAACGGCGTTTGCAGAAACACTTCGTATGCGCTCTTGATTTGATTGTTTAATCGGTTCAATTCGGACATTAGCGGAACGGTCTCGCTTGACATTGTCTGGTTCAAGCCGAGTTGAATAGGTAGCAGTGATTGCTGCATAGTCATGCGGCTTTGCTCCCAACGTGCGACACGTTCGAGTTCCCTCTCTAAAGTGGCATTTTGTTCGTTGGATTTGGCAAGATTTACAGCAGATTGTTGCATGGCGATCCAACTGGCAGAAGCCACCGCCGATAGAACGAGAGCTATACCTGCGAGAGCTGCCGCCCAGGCCCACTGCCGGCGTTTGCGATCGATTTGATTGGATCGGATAGTCTCCTGTAGTCGTGCTTCAGCGGCGGCGCGATCCAATTCTGCTTGTCGGGAATTTTCTACTATTTGAGTTCGGTACTTTGCGATGTGATCTGCGACGACAGACGCGTCTTGTGGTCTCATCGTTGCATCAGCCGAAAGGCACCACTTACTGAGGGCGACCAGTTCGGCGTCAAATGGTGTGGTCGATAATCGCTCCCAGCAAGGTTCAAGCTCAGCCCTGGATGCCATACGAAGCCGATCCATTTTTGCATCAGCAATATAGGGAGCCTTTCCTGTCAGGATGTGCGCAAGAATCGCCCCGAGTGCGAACACATCAGCGCGAGAGTCAAGCTTGTGAATATTGCCTTGAGCTTGTTCCGGTGGCATGTACGCCAGGCTACCTATGACTTGGCCATAACTCGTTAGCGACAAAGGCGCCATCAATTCGGACGTAGCCGGATCCATTGAATTGTCGGACTCATCCAGCGGCGAGTATCGAATCGACTGAATTATAGAACGGTCGAAAGGTAGTGTGTTTTGTTTTGCAGTTGCTTGTTGCTCGATTCCTTTGCAGTCTTCTGCTGGCAAGAGGCTAAACATGTTCTGTGGGTGCCCGATCCCGTGAAATGCTTCGATAGCCGGTTGCGAAATATCAACGGACAGATTTGTGGAAATGTTATCGCGCACCGCTGGAGTGTCTTGCGGTAGGAAGTTGATTTTAGCCAACCCCCAGTCCATTACCTGAACCTCATCGAAGCGTCCGAGCATGACATTCGATGGCTTTAAATCGCGATGGATGACCCCTTTTGAATGAGCGAAAGCAACCGCTTGGCATACTTGACTGAAGACGTCAATCCACCGCTGCTGCTGATCCTCCAGGCTTGTACGATTATCGAGTAACGCTTGAAGAGTCTTCCCTTTCACAAGCTTCATGGCAAAGAATGGTCTATCGTTATCTAGCTTTCCAATATCATGAATGGGAACAATCCCCGGATGTTGAAGCTGACCTGCAATTTGAGCTTCTTCTATAAAACGATCTATGTAATCCCCTTTGCTTGCATGATGAGTCGCAAGTACTTTAATTGCGAGGTCGCGTTGCAGAAAACGATCCCGTGCGTGGAAGACAATTCCCATACCTCCTACGCCAAACTCTCGCAAGAATTGGAAACGAGAATGGTTAGGCGGTTCATCCGGATTAGTCATAAAGTTGTTGGAAAGGTCAGACATGTCAACGAAACTGACTGGGTTGTTGATATCGGAAATATCATAACGTATCATCTACAACTAGTGTGCAGGTTTTGAGGATACGTCTCACGAAGTTTGAGGGGGCAATTTATCTAATGGTAATTCGTTCAAAAAGATTCCGAGCGGCGTTTACTCTCGTCGAACTTTTGGTTGTTATTGCAATTATCGGTATTTTGGCCGGTTTGCTTCTACCTGCAATTATGCAAGCCCGCGAGGCAGCCAGACGAATGACTTGCAGCAGCAACATTCGTCAAATAGCAATCGCCTCGATGTCGTATGAGTATTCGTATAAGCGATTTCCGTTGACTTACGGCTATATCAGCATGTTCAGTGATCCTGCCGGTTATGGAGCGAGGAATCTCACTTGGATTACAACGTTATTACCGCACATGGAACAAACGCAACTCTACAACTTGATCGATCTAGACTGTGACGTTTCCAATGATCCGAGGACTTACGTCAACGGTGGAACACTTGTGAATCCACCGCGACAAAGCAATACCTGGGTTGCGAAACAATTGTTGCCAACCTTCCGTTGCCCAAGTGATGCAAGTCCACGGCAACCGATGTTTAACCGAACAAGTCGCAACCAGCGCGGCCAGTCGTATGCAACGCAAAGTTATAAAGGTGTTGCTGGTTCGAATTGGGGATGGGGACGTTATTCGACGATGGGAACGGTTTACAACACAGGGCGTTCTGGTGCTACGGACGGGAATGGTCTGGACGATGGAAACGGAATGTTCTTTCGACAGTTTTACTTCGATGCGAACACGCCTATCTCTTCGACTCGCTTAGAAGCAGTGTTAGACGGGTTGAGCAATACATTTATGTTTGGTGAAGTTATTGGAGAATACAGCGAACACAATTGGTGGTTTTGGAACAATGGTGTCACTGCTACTACGGGGATACCACTTAACGCACCCGCCCAGTGTACACCAGCGGGATCAACTGCTCCCCTTCAATCGAAGACGCGGCAAGCTTTGATTCAATGCGACAAAGATTGGAACCATAATTACAGCTTTGCAAGCCAGCATGTCGGCGGCGGCCATTTCGCAATGGGAGATTGCCGAGTTGTCTTTGTCTCGGACTCCGTCGATCTGGATTTGTACCGCGCGACGGGTGCGATCAGCGAAGGGGCCGAAGCGATCGGCGATTGAGCTCAATGCCAACGATTTCACACTTGCACGCTCCCACGCGAAACTGGGGCTCGCCCCCAGATTTCGCTAGTGCTTGGCGTCCTAAGGCGAAAACCCGTAAAAAGCCCTTTCCCCAATTTCGGACATTTGTAGCACACCAAACAAGTTGCGACGTTTGGGGCAAGCCCGATCTTCCCTTGAGGTGGTGTGGGCGTGAGCATCGCATCACATTCATCGGTACTCAACGCACCCGGGGGGAACCCGTGGCTAGCGCCATCGGCTCAGGGGAACCCGTGGCTCGGGGTTATCAGATCAATCCAAGGTCGACTTACGGCGTAGGATGTGGTGGTAGTGCTGGGCGAAACGGTGGGCTTCGTCGCGGACGTATTGAAGAAGGCGAAGGGCGAAGGCGTTGCGTTTGAGAACGATGGGCTCGGAGTCGCCGGGGCGGTAGATTTCTTCTTCACGTTTAGCAAGAGAGACCATTACCGGCGGCGTGATGCCTTGATCACGGAAGGCTGCTAGGGCTGCGTTGAGTTGTCCCTTTCCACCGTCGATCATCAGGAGATCGGGAAATGATTCTTGCTGGTCTTCTAACTTGCGAAACCGTCGTGAGATGACTTCGTGAATGCTTCGAAAATCATCGATGCCTTGGACGCCTTGGATTTTGTAACGGCGATAGCCTGGCTTGAATGGTAGACCATCAATGAATTGAACGAGCGACGCCACCGTGTCAGTGCCGCCCAAGTGAGCAATGTCCACGCCTTCGATGACGCGTGGTTCGCGGTCCATACCGAGTACTTTACGAAGTCCACGGACACCTTTCTTAGGGTCGATATAAAAGACTTCGGGTTGCGTGTGCGTATCGATCTCGCCGCGTCGGTCAAGATTTTCAAGAAGCTTGATTTCGTCTCGCAGTCGCGCGGCTCGCTCGAACTCCATGGACTTACTCGCGACGGCCATTTCGTCTCGCATCTGACCGAGTAGCTTTTTCGAGCCACCTTCCAAAAAGGTTTGCAAGCGTCGAATATCGCGTTTGTAATCTTCCTTGCTGATCCGAAGATTGCATGGTGCTGTGCATTGGTTGATCGACGCGAGCAAGCAAGGGCGGAACCAATTCCAACGCGAGTCGCTTTCTTCGATATCGAGCGAACACGTTCGGAATTTGAAGACCCGTTGCATCACCTGGATCGCACCACGCAGTTGCCCAGCGCTAGTGAAAGGCCCGTAGAGTTTGGCGCCGCGGTCTTTGGGTGTACGAGTGATCTCGACACGCGGGAAATCCTCGTGAGTCGTTATCATCAGGTAAGGAAATGACTTGTCATCCTTGAGATCTTTGTTGTGACGCGGCTGAATATCTTTTATCAGCCTGTTTTCGGTCAGCAACGCATCGACTTCGGATTCGCACTCCATGAAATCGATGTCTGCAATTTCTCCGATCCAATCCGCAGTACGGGCTTCTACGGCTGCCGCTTGTAGGAAGTAACTGGCAGCTCGGTTGCGGAGATTTTTTGCCTTACCTATGTAGATCACGACGCCCGTGACATCTTTCATGAGGTAGATACCAGGCGTTTGCGGGAAGGTTTTTACCTTTTCAGACGCTCGACGGAAGCCGAGATTACCATCGGCGATCCTCTTGATTTCAGCGAGAAGATACTCGGGCGAGGGCTCTCTCGTTTGGTCGATGGTTTTATCGATGTTTGGGCCTTCCATGATGGTTGTATCTTAGGTGGGCGGAAAGACGGGGGGAAGGGAGAAGAAGGAAGAAGAAGAAGAGAGTTGGCAGTTAGCAGTTGGCAGTTGGAAGTTGGCAGAGGGCAGTTGGGAGCGGGGAGGGGGGCGGGAGATTTTGGGGCTCGTGAGGGGGAAAGAAGCTGTTGAGAGGTGGAGTGGGGAACGGCAATACCACTTGACCTGCTTCGTTTGTTTTTCGAATTGGAAACGAGTATGTTGATAGATCCGACGAACGCTTGAAGCCTAAGTTTGTGTCTCGATTGCAGGTGACTTATGCGAAACGACTTGAACCAATTAGTCCGTGAGGAGCACGAACACTACCAAATCTCTCCTCCGGTTATTCGGGTTGCCGAGTCCTTTGAAGACTTTATCGCATTGAATCCGGAACTGGTTGTTGAGCAAAATTCAAATGGGGAGATTGTCATTTTGTCACCAGCAGGGAGCGAAAGTGCGGGTCGCAATTCTGAGATTTGCTTTCAGTTACATGGATGGTGTAAGCGTTATGGCGGTAAAGCGTTCGACTCGTCTGGACTTTTTAAGCTTCCAGATGGTTCGAAACGGGGGCCGGATGCTTCTTGGATTTCGTTGGAGCGATGGCAGGCGTTATCCAAAGAAGATCGCGAGGGGTTTGCTCCCATTTGTCCCGACTTTGTCATTGAGCTGCGTTCGCGAACCGACAGGTTAGCTGACCTTCAGCAGAAAATGAACGAATATGTTGCCAACGGTGTTCGGCTGGGTTGGCTTATCGATCCTTATCAGCGACGAGTCTATGTGTATCGACAAGGTCGTACGATGGAAGCGTTGCCTGAGAATTGTCCATTGAGTGGCGAAGACGTTTTGCCTGGCTTTGTTATGGATTTGTCGTCGATTTGGGCAGATTAAGGGGATTGAAATCGCTTAGTCGTAGCCTATCAACGTCTCTGCCTATTCACTATGTGCGGTTTCTTGGATTTGAACGAATCTCAATATCGCTCTCGATAAACTGAACCAGAGCGAAACCGCGTGTTTCGAGTACCGTCTTTCGGACTGAGTACGACACAAATGCAATACGCAATACAGACCAGCAGACGTGAAAGCTAATTTCTTTGAATACCTCATTTTGCAACCCATTCCTCGAAGCAAGTTGGCCAGTCGTCCTTGGGGCCGGCGGGCACGGATTCTTGAAAAGTGAGCCTCCAATCGCCGGGCGGCCAGTTGATTGGCGACGCGGTCCCAGCTTTTAGCGGTATCGGCCACCCGGGCATGTAGGCGTCTCCCGCCACGTCGGCGAGGATCCGAGTGACCCAAATTCGGTTCACCAGCGGCAAAGTCAGCTTGTAGATTTCGCTCCCGCCGACAACGAAGGGATGAGTGCCTTGAGGAAGCTTACTGATCGCCTCTTCAAAGTGCTCGCAGTAAAGGAGATTAGGAGTTGCCTGGCCCTGTGAAGCGGCTTCGGTTGTTGCATTGAGCTCCTTTTGTTCGTGGGCGGACTGAAGCGATTTCGCCGAACGCGACAAGACGATGGTGGTTCGACCAGGAAGTGGTCTGCCGATCGATTCGTACGTTTTCCGCCCCATAATCAACGCATGGCCTATGGTTAGGCGTTTAAAGCGTTGGAGATCGCTGGAAAGTTTCCATGGGAGAGAATTATCGCGACCAATCACCCCGTTTCGTGCGACAGCTACGACAATCGTTGCTGGGAAACGATTTATGACGCTGGACATCGATTTTGTTCCTTCCGTTTTTCCTCAAAAGGGCTTATTCTAGGGGATCAAGTATTTTTTGTCGGGTGGCGTTTGAATTAGCTCAGAACCGGGAGGGCAAGCGGGCCCTCGGGAACGTAAAGAGCCTGCGACTTCATTTTCTAAATATTGGTTTTCATGCAACTTCCGATCGTCGAGCTTACTAACAACAATACTTCGGCTCCCGAGAGCGAACTCACGATGGGCTTCGTCGATGGTCGGGCGAAAGGGAAGTATTCTTTCATCAGCTTGGGCTGTCCAAAGAATCTGGTCGATAGCGAACAAATGCTTGGACTGCTTCAGGACGACGGCTACCGACTGGTGAGCGATCCTGAGCAAAGCGACTTTGTGGTCATCAATACTTGCGGATTCATTGATAGTGCTCGAAAAGAGTCGTTTGGTGCAATCGACCAGATGCTGGAGCTGAAACGTCAAGGGAAGATTCGCGGCGTCATTGTTTCGGGTTGCTTAGCCGAACGTCAACGTGAGCAGCTTCTCGAAGCTCGCCCAGAAATTGATGGTTTGGTAGGTGTCTTTGGTCGAGATGAAATTACGGCGATGGCAAACCGGCTTACGGGAAGCCTGACCAGCACACTCGACGAGCAACGCACGGTTTTTCGGCCTGCTCCCATTCGAGCTCTTGCCGACGAGAATCGTTTGCAAGTCACCCCGAAGCACTTTGCGTATCTGAAAATTTCGGAAGGCTGCGACCGGCTATGTACGTTCTGTGCGATTCCGAAAATGCGAGGCAAGCATGCAAGCAAGCCGATGGACTCAGTTCTCCGCGAAGCAAATCGACTCGCGGACAACGGCGTTCGCGAGCTGATTATTGTTGCTCAAGATACGACCTACTACGGGATTGATATCGACGGAAAGCCAAGACTTGCTGAGTTGCTTACCGAGTTCGATAAAATCGAAGGCTTTGATTGGATTCGGCTGATGTATTTCTATCCGATGTACATCGATGATCATCTCATTGAAACGATCGGCGGCGCCAAACGAATCATTCCTTACATTGATATGCCGTTGCAACATGCCAATGACATGATGCTTAAGCGGATGTCGCGACGTGTGAACCGATCGCAAATCGAAGACTTTGTTCACAAGCTTCGTGCTGGTATTCCGAATCTCACGATGCGAACCACAATGATCACCGGCTTCCCAGGCGAAACCGACGAGCAGTTTGAAGAGCTGGAAGATTTTGTTGCGGAGATGAAGTTCGAACGCTTGGGAGTTTTCACTTATTCCATCGAGCACGATACGCCGGCAGCCAAGCTACCCGATCATTTGCCTGAACGCGTGAAGAACGAACGAAGGAAACGGCTCATGGCAATACAGCAACAGAACGCCTTCGAGTGGTGTAGCTCGCAAGTTGGTAAGACCATGGACATCTTGATTGATAAGCCATTCGACGCAGACAAGAACGTCTGGATCGGACGATCTTATGCCGATGCACCTGACGTCGATTCTTCCGTGTTCGTCACTGGCCAAGCGGGCACGGTGATCAACGAGGGAGACATCATCCCGGTCGAAATCGTCGCTTTCAAGGACTATGATTTAGTCGGAGCAGCAGTCGCCTAAAATTACTGAGCTGATAACGCTAACCACGGGTGACGCGCGGCCATATTAGGTTTGAGCGATGGACGGTATGCATTACTGCGAAAGTTTAACGGGGGGAACCCGAACTAACGCCATCGGCTCAGGAAAAATATCCTTTTCATCACCCCAGTCCACGACACCCTCGCAGTTTTGATTATGCCGATTCGAGTAACATGCCAATGTGGTGCGAGCCTTTCCGTTCCAGATGCGATGGCAGGGAAAAATGGAAAGTGCCCAAAATGCAACGCGGTCATCAAAATCCCCCAAGAGTCGCCAACCGCCACTCCAGCCAAAGGCAGCCCTGCAGCCGAACAAAAGAAAAACGTTTCAAAGGCATCGCCGAAACCTGCCCAGCAAAAACCGGCTCAGCTAAAACCTGCTCAGCCGACACAGTCAACCAGTAGCGCTCCCGGAGCGAATCCAAAGAGCAAGGCCCCTGAGAAAGCAGTCGCAGCAGGTGCTCTGGACCAGCTGTTTTCTGACGCTGGCCTTGATAAGCAACCTGCCCAAACCTGCCCCGGATGCAAAGTCGAGATCATCCCTAACGCAGCAATTTGTGTCGCTTGCGGCCTGAACCTGACAACCGGCGAGATGCTTAAGGGGTTTAAGGTCGTTGGCGAAGAGGAAGATCAAGCTCCCAAGTTCAACAATTATCAACTCAATCGAGCGGCCAAATCGATCAAAAAGGAACAAGCAGAAGAACTCGAGCTACGTTTTGTTGGAGCTCCTTGGTGGGTTTCCCTCGCGATCGTATTGGGAATCATCACGATCATTATATTCGGCGTGATTTATGTCGACGGATTGGGGGGGGGCGAAGAAGGAGCTTCGTTCAAAGCTTCGGCAAAATCGTTCGAAGGACGGGTTCAACGGCAACCGCCGTTGACACTTCTTGTCGTCGTCTGTTTCTTGGTAAGTAGCATGGTCGTCATGATGGCAACGATTGCAATCCAGATCCAAGCGTTTAAAAGGAGTTGGAAAACCGGAGTGCTGACGCTTATTCCAGGATACGTCCAGTACTACAGCATCGTAGCGAGAAAAAAGCTCAGGTCGACTACCAAAATCCTCTGGATTTGGACGATAATTTTTATTGTTTTTTCCGTCTTTTTAGTAAGTATGCGAGCATACCGAGTGTTTACTGGGTAAGAGTCTTGGGATTGCTGACCGCTGCGTTGGGGGGCTCGGCCATCGATTTGACCGAGCAACTCCGCGAAGGTGTGTAGTCTCGTTTTCAGAATCAGCTTCAAAGTTTTCTAAAGAGTTTACTCGGGGACTTGAGCACCCTGGCTGTGGCGTCTAACCTAATGTAAAATCGCATTCATGCGATCATTTCGATATTTCTCAGTTGATTAATCGCAGTTGAATTCATGAGTAACAAACGCAGAATAATTGTCTCGGACGAAGGTACCATTTGTGTTGTTCGGTTCGTCGATAAAAAAATCGTCGACTCAGCCAGCATCGAACAACTTGGTGAAGAACTAAACTCGTTGGTCTTGGTCGACAAAAAATCTGTTCTCCTTCTCAATTTTGAAGGGGTTGAATTCATGTCTAGCGCTGCTCTCAACAAAATGATCTCGTTGAACAGCAAATTGAAGGCTGTGCAGGGGCGACTGAAGCTTTGCAATCTCCGGGCTGAAATCAAAGAGGTCTTTACGATCACACGACTCGATCGCGTGTTTGATATTCGAAAAACCGAGCCCGAAGCGATTGCGGCATTTAAGCTATAGTCGTTACCGCCACCTCTCCTAGGAGCCTCACGATGAATTCGAAGGTTGGAGAAGCATCTCACGATAGTTGTTACCTTCTTACGGATAACCCGTGCAAAGAGGCGTCGATGTTCGTACCCCCTCAAGACGCGATGTCATGGTGCCTCCAGCGTGCGATCCCCAGCGATCTCGACGTAGGCCATGAACAAATTGAGTCACTGATGACCGAACTTGAAAAGGCTGCCTGGGATGGACGTGACCTCTTTCATGTTCGCATGGCAGTCGAAGAAGCCGTCGTGAATGCCATCGAGCACGGCAACAAGCGAGATGCTTCCAAAATAGTTCAACTCGATTTTCGAGTCTCCCCGGAGCTTTGCTATATCGACATCATCGATCAGGGAGAGGGTTTCGATCCTGCCTCACTTCGCGACTGCACCGACGAAGAATTTGTTGATAAGCCACGCGGACGGGGTGTGATGCTTATCAAAGAACTCATGAGTGAAGCCGTGTACAACGACAAGGGGAATCGGCTCACCATGCTTCGCAAACGAAATGATCCAGCTTTTGAAATCCGCGAAGAGGAGTAGTAAACCCTTCTGCAAATCTGATTCTCAAGTTGGCTCCCGCGATTTCTTCGGTTTCGCTATACTCTTTCTCGTTAACCCCTAACACTACGGCCCGTAGCTCAACGGTTAGAGCAGGAAACTCATAATTTCTTGGTTCTCGGTTCGAATCCGGGCGGGCCGATTGTTTGATTACCTCCCTTGGTGATGCTAGACTTAAGTCATGAGCGCAGCACAACAATTACAACCAATCGCAATCAACGACTATCTGCGTGGTGAGGTTGGGGCAAAGCAAAAGCACGAATACATTGACGGCTCCGTATATTCAATGGCAGGAGCGTCCAACAATCACAACCTCATTGCGACCAACGCGACTGTCACACTTGGCGGTCAACTTCGTGGCAAGCCGTGTAGGGTTTTTAATTCCGACGCAAAGATTCGTGTGCGCAGTGCTAGAGGTACTCGATTTTACTATCCGGACCTCTCGGTTGTTTGCGAGCCGAACCCCGCGAACGATTCGTTTCATGACTTGCCTGTTGTTGTCGTTGAGGTGATCTCTGCCTCTACCCGGCGAACGGACGAGTACGAGAAACGAGAGTCTTATCTGATGATCGAATCTTTGAGCGTCTACATCCTCATCGAACAAAAAGCACCTGCGGTTGTGGTTTATCGACGATGCGAAAACGGTTTTGTTACCGAATCATATCTCGGACTTGATTCAATCATTCCGCTACCAGAGATCGAATGTAACCTCGCACTCGCTGACGTTTATGCAAATGCCATATTCCTCTCAGCGGAACAAGTTCGCGAACAGCGAGAGCACTTTCAATTGACTGGTGAATTACCGGTCGAATTTGTGTTTTAGACGCCCCTGGTAATACTCTCTTTCTTTAAGCCAGATGGGCTTTTGAAACGCTCGATAAAGGCAGCCAAAGCTTTCGTTGGTGGAAGCATCAATAGCTCCTTTTGATTGATGTGAGTTTGACACGCGAGATTGAAACCCTTGGTGGGTTCGGCTACGAGAAGCGGGACAGACTCCGAACACATCGATTACAATCTGTGAAGCGATTTTTTACTCGCGCAGTCATTAATTTAAGAAGGAAACCAAGTGACGAAGTTTCGAACCATCGCTGGCGTGCAAACGAATGTCGAGTTCGCGAATTGCCAAGTCAACTTGAATCGAATGTTAGAGTGGCTTTGTGATGATCGACTCGCTGAGGCAGATCTTGTTGTGTTCCCCGAGTGCATGCTGGCAGGCTACTGCTTTGAAAGCCTTGAAGAGGCAATACCTCACTCGCAATCAATCCCAGGGAAAGCAACTCACGAGATTCATGAACATTGCCGTGCGACGGGCCAGTTTGTTGCGTTTGGAATGTTAGAAACAGGCGAAGCAGACAATATTGTCTATAACACATGCGTGCTCATAAGCGCTCAAGGAGTTATTGCAAAGTATCGCAAAATACACCTCCCCGGATTGGGCGTCGATCGGTTCACCACTAGCGGCGGCCATCCGTTTCAGGTTCACCAAGCGAACGAGATGCGTGTTGGAATACATATTTGCTACGACGGTATTTTTCCGGAATCGGGTCGAGTCATGGCAATGGACGGAGCGGACATCCTCATCCTCCCAACTAACTGGCCACCCGGAGCTGATACTTTTGCGAAATATATTCCTAACGCGCGGGCTCTCGAGAATAACGTTTATTTTCTTGCGGTGAATCGAGTTGGAACCGAAAGAGGTTTTCGCTTCATCGGTCAAAGTCGACTTTGCGATACAAATGGAAATGTGATCTCAGAAGGTCCCGC